>JAJXVQ010000022.1 GCA_021782065.1 Pseudomonadota bacterium | reverse complement strand
ATCAAGGTCAAGCCCTTCGGGTGCGCTTCGCGCAACCTTGACATTCTTTCGGCTTGTAGGCCTCATAACACCTAACTTTCTCCAACTATTTTTTTATTTTGACACAGTTACGTGAACACTACCCGCCCGTCGAATCTGACATCATCGGGATAATCTGGTCGTGCGCAAAACCCTAACTCTTTTACTTTAAATCCTTTTTTTTCTGTTGCATGCCTTAGAGTTTCTGGGCTTTGCAAATTTATAAAATCAGGTAATTTATCTTTATACTGAATATCTAAGTATTCTTTATAATTGTCAATATGCCCTGCCCAATTTTCTCCTTTAAATCAAACCCCTGAACTCGGTTGGAATAAACTCCGGCGCCGCGTTGCTTTCAGGCTGAGATACCGAGCCACTGCTGAACAGGCTAAAACTAGAGGAAGCTAAGCTAATTGTCGATACTCCAGAAGATGACGATGAACTAGCTGCCCCCTCTTTTTCCCCAACTCCAGGTATTATGCTATAGCCCGAAACCTGTGTTGCACTTAATATGGAAGGGTTAAAAACATGAAAATAGTCCCGATGAAGAGATGCTAAATAATAAACATCTTTGGTGCTCAACCAGTTTCTATCACCATAGCCCCCGGACATATAAGCCCCCCCTAATTTATCTCTTAAAAACACTTGCGTGGTTGGATAGCGATTTAGACTACCCCTATATTCGCCGTAACTTAATTCATTCATGTAAAAACGTTGAATATGGTTATCGTTACAATACTGTGAGGTAAACTCTAGTAATCCTTTTAACAATCCTTCTTTCACTGAAGGGTGACGTGCATATTTTCCATTAATCTCAAAGAAATTAGATACCAGCGCAATAGAACCATCCGCACATTCAGCAAAATATAGCCATATGAGAGCTGCCGCTCTTCCGGTGTCTTCATCAATCGCTACATGAAACAGCATGGCATCGTCTAATATCCGTTGAACCATGGCTTGAAACTGAGGGGAACCTAAACCCAAACAACAACCCACTTCATTTCCTAGAAATAAAGTTTCTAATGTATATTTGGAGAATTGCTCCACTCTAAAGGTATAGAATATATTATCTTTATGTTGCAGATCTTCTTTCTGGCCGTTTAGTTTATCGTCTATTTCTTTATACCCCTTATAGACAGCAAGAAAATGCTCCTTAAACTCAGTATAAGAATCTAAGGCAGAAGAAATTTCATCTGCAGACTCTGTTCTAGATGTCTCCTCGATGGATTTGTCAAGCCTTTTAACTTTTTTATAAATCTGTTCAAGTGCTGCATTAACGGCGTTATCATTATTCCTATTTTTACTATAAACACCTTGCAATTGTTTTAAAAGTTTCTCAATAATATCAGCCCAGTTTTTTATCTTTTTTCCTAGTTCATTATTTTCAATAGCAACTATTATCGATTTGACCTTACTCACTGCTTCTTTAAATTTAAAACCTTCGCCACCTTTTTTATCTGCCATTTTTCTTAAAAGATTTTCTTTTTCATATGATAAGTCTGTTTTTTGATTGCCGATCGCAAATCTCAACTGGCGCTTATAATGCGTTGCAGACTCTTTCCTTCTGCCATTGTCATAGAAGATCCCTGCAGCCTCTAATTTAGCTTGTATCTTTTGGTTATGCGCTGCCAAGGAACATCCCAAGGCATCATTCTGTTTCAGGTTATGCAAAAAATCATACACTGTTTGTTGAGATTCATTTGTAAAATAAAGTGTTAGTAACCTAAAGTAAATTGCTTTATGTAGTTAGGTGGGATGGGAAAGCACCCTCGCCTTCAGGCGCACACTTCAGTATAATTGGGGAATGGAATACAAGCATGGCTCACACAGTATCTACTGAAGAAACGGTATTGGGGACAACATATGTGGGCAAGAGGCTATTTTGCGGTAACAGTAGGCAACGTAAATGAAGTAGATATGCAGTCCTACATCAAAATTCAAGAAATGCATCATAAAGAGGATAATTTCAGGATCTCAGAATATTGATGCTTTAGCTGTATAATCTGCTTTACAAGCGTACTATCAAGCCACCGGCTTTAGCCGGTTGTAATTGACGAAGAAATAGGATCATCATGTGCAGTGTTATAAACATCTAACTTAAAAGAGGAGTTTCTGCACATGATGAAGAATGACATTATACAGACAAAGCCAAGCCAGGTTAAGCCATTTAGTCAGTGAACAATTTGGAAAAAATTTACACGCCAAGCAAATTTAAAGTCTGGTTAATGGTGTCTTGGGTGTACTAGAGGCAAGCTCACTCAAACCATCAATAATAGGGGAAGGTTTAGCGGCCATAAAGGGAATATTACCCAAGCATGGGATTAAACAAGTGGATCGCTATTTAAGTAATTCATTTTTTAACCCGTATCACTTACAATGTCAATTAGCCCTCACTCCAACGCCATCTCTTCCCGAATCTTTACAATATTTTGCTGTAAATTTTCAGAAGACAAACTGTTTTTCCTAAAGACATAGGCAAAGATCAAACCTATAGCTGCGATGATGAGATTGTCTGCTGGAAAGGGGATTAGGTCTTTAGATCGTAGAAATGAAATAAAGACAATGCTAGCTAGATAGATTAACAAATACCAATTCTTCATCAGCGTGCTAGAAAAGTTTTCTTTTTTAGCATTAAACGCATAATAGCCGACCACAATTAAAGCCAGTGTGATAAACAGATAAACCAGATTGGTGTAACCCGACCAATAGATCAACCAAGTGCAGCAGATAAAGCCTAAACAACCGATTAGGGTAGGGTAGAACAAATTAAATTTGTACAAAAGCTGCGGTTGCTTGCGATGCAACACCATCACGCTGACCGGACCGGCTAAATAAGCAAATACTACAATAGACGATAAAAAATTAACGAGTTCTTTCCAGGTGGGAAATGGGAATAAAAAGATGATACCGACCAAACCATTGATCCACAGCGCAATAGCAGGTGCGCCGCATTTGTTAAGCTTAGTCAAGAAGCTTTCTGGGAATAACTCTTTACCTATGCTGTACAAAATACGCGAAGTAACGGCGACGTAGACATTGGTGGTTCCTAAGGGGGCAACCACTGCGTCTATAAACAAGATAGTGAATAACCAATTCAATCCGAAGAGGGCTACCAAGGCTAACAATGGCGCGGCTGTACCGGTTAAAGACAATTGATGTTGATTGTCTAAACACAGTAAATAACTCAAAGACAGTAGGCCGTACAAAACCAAACCCACTAATATAGGTGCAAACAACGAATAGGGTAACGCCTTGAGCGGATCTTTAACCTGATTAGCCAGTATCAGGCCGTTTTGAAAGCCTGAAAAAGCAAAAGCTAAACCACTGCTGGTGACGGCCAGTAGGATATTCTCGAAAGAAAAATTAACTTTATTAGCAACCGAAGTAAGCCCATGAAAATGGCCAAAACTGGAGATCAAGAGCAGTGCTACCATGAGTGGGATTAGGATTTTCCAAAAGCTGATTATGCTATTGACTTTGGCAACGCGAGTAATTACTAATGTATTAAAGGCTGTGATGCTCAGGATAATAAACATGGCGAGCGTGATACCTCTAGTCGATAATTCAACTTTACCAGCAATACTGATCAAGAGCGATGGCTCCCAAAAGCCTATGTATTGCACCACGGCTTGCGCTTCTAGAGGCAAATACACCACATAGCTTAGCCAGCCTAAAATTAAAAAGATGCTACCCATACTTTTGGGGTGCGTTAAACTCATGAAGCGGTAAATGCCGCCGACTATAGGAAAAGCGGTGCAGATCTGTGCAAAAGACAGGCCGATGATCAAAGTGATGACTGCGGTAATTACCCAAGAATATAACACGCCTATGCCCGCAGTTTGGTAACCATAAAAAGGGGAGAACAGCCAACCTGAGCCTATCATGCCGCCCGTGGAGATGAGGATCAATTGCAGATTTGAAAGTTTTTTAATCACGTGAAAATCCTTCTCTTCATTAGCGTTCCCGATCGTTGTCATTATTAAAACATGTCTTTTAAAAAAAAGGAAGAGGGAAAAACTGAGCGCTGTGATCTAAAATAAGGCCCGATAGAATGGGTAGCAAGGGCAATACGCGCGGTGTGAAAGCAAGCAAGATTCCTAAGCCTAAATAACTTAATAATATATATACATTTGACTTTAAGCACTGTCTACGGGCAAAGGGCCTAGGTCGAATAATGGGATTGCAACAGCGCGGCTGCTGACCCATGTTATGAATAGGAATAGCCATAAAAAAGGATATTTTGATCTAAACTTACACACATTGTGCTCATGGAGGCCGAATTATGGTTTATCTTAGCGCACAATTTATAAATGCCCTAAAAAACCCTTGAATTTTATCAATGTGCCCTCATATAGAGGAAGTCGCCACTTCTATGTGGCAAAGGGAATGGCAAGTCCAGGCTTGCCATGTAGAGTTCCAGATATTTTTTAAAGAGGTTAAATACAATGAGTGCAAAAACAAATATTCGCCCATTACGTGACCGTGTAGTCGTCCGCCGTCTAGAAGAAGAGCGCAAAACGGCTGGTGGCATCGTGATCCCGGATACGGCAACAGAGAAACCCATGATGGGTACCGTGGTTGCTCTAGGTGGCGGTCGTGTATTAGATAATGGTAGCGTACAAGAACTACTCGTACGAATGGGTGATAAGGTATTGTTTGGCAAATATGCCGGTACCGAAGTCGAGCTCAACGGAGAAACCTTGATAGTGATGCGTGAAGACGACATCCTGGCTGTGATCGAGGCTTAATCATAACTTTTAATGTTAAATACAATCGAGGAAAAATAAAATGGTTGCAAAAGAACTTCAGTTTGGCGATAGTGCCCGCGCAACGCTTGCACGTGGTGTTAATATTTTAGCAGATGCCGTTAAGGTAACTTTAGGCCCTGCTGGTCGTCTAGTCGGCATGGAGAAAAAATTCGGTGCTCCTACCTTCACTAAAGACGGCGTGTCCGTAGCAAAAGACATCGAATTAAGAGACCCATTTGAAAATATGGGTGCGCAAATGGTGAAAGAAGTAGCTTCACAAACCTCTGATGTCGCAGGCGATGGTACCACCACAGCGACAGTATTGGCTGCTAATATGGTCAATGAAGGCTTGAAAGGTGTACACGCTGGCCGTAACGCCATGGAAATCAAACGCGGTATTGATCTGTGTGTGACTAGAGCGGTCGAAGCTTTGAAAAAACTATCACAAGCTTGCACCAGCAAGGCACAAATTAAAAACGTCGGTACAGTGTCTGCTAATGGCGATCCTGAAATCGGTGAAGCCATTGCCGATGCAATGGAAAAAGTGGGTAAAGAAGGCGTTATTACGGTTGAAGAAGGTCAATCCTTCCAAATCGAATTGTCCGTCGTCGAAGGCATGCAATTTGATCGTGGTTATGTATCTCCTTACTTCGTAAACAATCAACAAAACATGAGTGTAGAATTAGACAATCCTTACATCATGATGACAGACAAGAAAATCAGTAACATACGCGATATGTTGCCTACTCTGGAAGCCGTGGCTAAAGCTGGCCGTTCCTTATTGTTAATTGCTGAAGATGTAGAAGGCGAAGCCTTGGCTACTTTAGTAGTCAACAATATCCGCGGTATTTTGAAAGTTGCTGCGGTGAAGGCCCCTGGATTTGGTGATCGTCGTAAAGCGATGTTGCAAGATATTGCTGTCTTAACATCCGGCACAGTGATTTCTGAAGAAACAGGACGCACTTTAGAATCTGTTACGTTAACTGATCTAGGTACGGCTAAGAAGATCCTCATCACTAAGGATGAAACCACGGTTATTTCCGGTTCCGGTAATCCAGTGGATATTAAAGCCCGAGTCGATCAAATTCGTGCGCAAATCGAAGAAACCACTTCCGATTACGATCGTGAAAAATTACAAGAACGCGTTGCCAAATTGTCTGGTGGTGTGGCTGTGATTAAAGTCGGTGCTGCAACCGAAGTTGAAATGAAAGAGAAGAAAGCACGTGTTGAAGATGCGTTGCATGCCACTCGTGCTGCAGTCGAGGAAGGGATTGTCCCTGGTGGCGGTGTTGCTTTGATCCGTGCTATGCAATCTTTGGCTGATTTGAAGGGTGCTAACGATGATCAAGACATCGGTATAGCCATTGCCAAACGCGCAATGACTTCTCCATTGCGTCAAATCGTCAGCAATGCCGGTTATGAACCTGCCATTATCTTAGATAAGGTTGTACTGGCTAATGATAACACCGGTTACAATGCAGCCACAGGCGAGTTCTGCGATATGGTGGAAGCTGGGATTATCGATCCTACTAAAGTCACACGTAGTGCTTTACAACATGCAGCTTCTATCGCTGGCCTAGTGCTAACGACGGAATGCATTGTGACTGAAACCAAAGAGAAAGAAACCACAGGTGCCGGCGACATGGGCGGCATGGGCGGTATGGGTGGCATGGGCGGTATGGGCGGCATGATGTAAGTCAGCGTTTCACCGTATATGCTACTAGGGGCGGTTCGCGAACCGCCCTTTCTTAAAAGCCTCGCTGATGCGGGGCTTTTTTTTTCTGTCACTTAATAAAACGTTCAAGCCCTATAAATTATTGCAAATAGGGGGCAAGGGATGTCATTAGAAACTTTCTTTACCACAGCAATTGAAGATTTATTATAACTACTCGAACCTTTTGAGTGCATGTAGAGTATATCCCATCCCTAACGGTCGCAGTTTGGTTTATCCGTTTAAATAAATAACCGACCGATAGCTATATATAGCGCATTATATATACTCTAATACCCCCAATATGCGTTTTTCTTCCAATAAGGAGCGGGTAGTTACGCTCGTTTAATAGAAATTTCTACTATTTTTAAGAAATTTCCTATTTTTCCGTGATCCCTAATATTTCCTTAATATTTGTTTGATAAGCTTACAGGCAGCTAAAGGGATTAGCGGAGGTAAAGAACCGACCGCCTATGTAGCGGTCGGCTCACTAAAACCCTTTTAAAAAAGCAACCTATTATTTTTCAATTGGTTGCGTATAAAAACTAACTTTTTTTCGCTTATCCCGAAAGGTATAAGTGTGGGGCGCCACTGTTCATACAAAACAAAATTTCTTTCTTTTCAGAAAAGTATCCTGTGCTAAGCTTATCCTAAACGAAACCCCTATAGAATTGCACAATTCTGATACTACTAATAATAATAGTATCAAGGAGGTTTATTATGAAAAAAAGAGCGTTAACGATTGTAGTCAGCCTAATGGCACTCAGTTTAGTGGGTTGTGATGGTAACCTCACTCAGCAGGACCTGAGAACAGTCGGCGGTGCTGTAGCAGGTGGTGTGATAGGCAGTCAATTTGACAGTGGGGCAGCTAATACCGCAGCGACCATAGGGAGTGCCGTAGCCGGTGGCTATAGTGGGTCATGAACTGACAAAAGATTAGGATTTTAGTTATTTTTTTGCCAAAATGTGGCCAAGGATGGCACTAGGCCTATGTTTTACATCTAAATGATATTATAATCGATATCAATGATATAGTGGTATAAGCTGGCTTGTGAACTATAGCTAGTGGTGTATTTATGTGCACTGACCACTCGGGTCTAAATTTGCATATTTTAAGGATCAGCCGATTGAGGAAACTGTTTGTAGCACTAAGTTTGTTGTTGACGTACCAAGTGGTTTGCGCCGAAGAAAGCAGCGCCGATCTATTGGGGTTGGGTGCTGCGCGTAATTTCGTCGCTGAAGCACAGCAACAAGCGCAGCTAAGCACATCACAAGCGAAACCAGCCCCGGGCCAAAACCCAACAGCGAGCGCCAATGCGCCTGCTAATACGGCTGCCAACGATACGACGGCAAGTTATAGCGATCAAAGTCTAGCGCAATTTATGAATCAACAATCTCAAAGCGGCAGTACAGCGACAAATGATACTTCCACAACGGTATCGTCTGCTCCCGCAACCGTGCCGCCTACTAATCCTTGGGTTCCTGCTGATGATAGTGAGGCTTTAGCGAATGCAGGAGCGTTTCGTTCAGTATCACAAGATGCGTTTCCGCTTAGTCCAGATCAAATTAATGCCTTGCGTAATATGTTGGATCAAACCCAACGTGCGCAAGCCGCAGCGCCGTATAAAACCCCACCCGCACCTACCTCCACCTCGTTGAACATCGATCTAGCGCCAGGCGCTGTGCCACCCGTTATTCGGCTGTCTAAAGGCTTTGTTTCTTCTTTGGTGTTTATTGATAGCACGGGCGCACCGTGGCCTATAGAAGCGTTTGATTTAGGTGACCCTACGGCATTTAACATTAGCTGGGATAAAAAAGGCAATACGCTCATGATACAGGCGCGCCAAGATTACAGCTATGGTAATTTGGCCGTGAATCTTAAAAATTTAAATACACCGGTAATGTTAACGCTAGTACCTGGGCAGCGTGTGGTAGATTATCGAGTGGATATGCGTGTTCCCGGCCAAGGCCCGCAAGCAGCCGCATCGATCGGTGATGACTTACCTGCAGCTGCAGATAACCAATTGTTGAATGTGTTAAATGGCATAGCGCCCATGAATGGACGTCGTTTAAAAACAGAAAATGATTTTGCTGAAGTTTGGGTAGTGGGCGACGTGCTGTATTTGCGCAGTGCTTATGCTATGCTATCCCCAGCATGGGTTGCTAAAATGTCCAGTGCAGATGGCATGAATGCCTACAAACTATCGCCCTCGCCGTTAGTCTTGCTAATGCGTCATGGGCAAATTGTATCAGTTAAAATAGAGGGGTTGTCGTAATGGCCAGCCGCTTAGATAATATTTCACAATTGTTTTCTAATTTCAGAACGCGTAGCATTATCATTATTACATTGTTGGTTATAGGTTTAGCTATCTTAATAGGTGTTATTCGCTTGATTCGGGCGCCAGCGCAAACTGCGGCGAAGGGTACAGCTTTACCGACTGCGCCCACACAAGCCACTATACCTGGCCTAAATAAAACTTCTCCTGAATATACAGCTATGCAAGAACAACTGAATCAGCAGCGTATTCAACAAGCTCAAAAGACGGGCGGTAGTGCCATTTCAACCATAACATATAAAGATAGTACGCCTACAACCGTTGTAACAACACCAAATCAACCTATTACTATAGAGGGGGTCACAAGTGCGCCTACCAGTGTTCCTACCAGCATTCCTACAAGCGTAACAATAGACCCCAAAATTGCGGCGTTACAAGCGCAGATTGCAGCGCAAAATCAACAATTGCAACAAGTAACAAGCGAGCAAATACAGCAAGCAACTACAGATAAAAGTGCCGCCATGCGCACACAAGCCCAACAGTTACTGCAGGCCTGGGGGCAATCGCCAGCTCAATCTTACCAAGTAGGTGCAGAAGGAGATCAACAAGCAGTTGGCGCGGCGGGTGGTGCCAATGCACCTGCGCAAGGTAGTTTGTCGCCTGTTTTAATCAAGGCTGGGGATATTCAATTTGCGGTGTTGAATACAGAAATTAACTCGGATGAACCAGGCCCGGTTATGGCTACCGTTGTCTTGGGCCCTTATAAGGGCGCAAAGTTGTTAGGTGATTTGAGTACTTCTAAAAATTTACCAGGCAGCAATGGTGGTGAAGCAGTGGTGGTGCGTTTTACCGTCATGAGTTTTGCCGGTTTAGAACGTAGTCTATCCATATCGGCCGTTGCGATCGATCCCAACACGGCCCGAACGGCCTTAGCCAGCGATGTGGACCACCATTACTTAATGCGTTATGGATCTTTATTTGCTTCCTCATTTTTAGAAGGTTATGGTAATGCTGCGCTGCAAGCGGGTTCTAGCGTCTCGCAGAATTCAGATGGCGGCACCTTTACAACCTATCCTGATGCCGATCCCCGACGAGAAGTGGCTTCTGGTTTGGGTTCAGTAGGGCAGAACTGGGGTCAACAATTAGGAGATACCTTTGATCGTCAAAATACCATTACCGTAAAGGCGGGTATAGGCTTAGGGATTTTATTTCTATCCGATGTATCCGCAAATACCTCGGCACCGCCAACGGGTATTGTCAATGCAATTACAACTAAAAATGCGCAAGATAAAATAGCCGCAGACAATGCGGGAGCAAACAATGTATTGCCTATAGAACAGGCCCAGAATCAATTAATCGCCCCTGTGCTGAATGCACAGAGCGGACAATAACAATAGGATGATGATATGAGCGATCCAAAACATCACGACGACGAAGAATATCATTTCGATGACAGTGAAAATTTTGACTTCGGCGAGCACGATCCGGCTGCTGAAGAAGAATTTGTGGGTGACGAAGAAGTCATAGAAAATGAAGATACTAAAAAATGGGCCAATGAACGGCCTCTTGCTGAATCTAGCAAAAAACCGCTGCCTACTAAGAAAATACTCATGGTGGCGGGAGTCGTGGTTTTGCTGCTTGTGGGCTACTGGATGACGCGACGCAATGCTCCCCCTGCAACGCCTGCAATTCCTTCTGCTACAATGCCAAAAGAAACGGCTAAGGCCAAACCGACCGCCGCGCCAGCACCCACTGCAAACAGTAACAATGCTACTACGGCACAACAGAGTGCTGCGGTACCTCAGCAGAATACTACTATAGGCGGTAACGCTAATCCAGCCGTAGACGATGTTGCTAATGGCGATTGGTTAAACGATGGTAATACAACAGCCCCATCCAGCAATGATACACAGGCAGCTGTTCCAGCTTCTTCTGATACGGCTACACAAACAACTGCGCCCGATGACTCTAATCTGTCTATGGAAGTGCAAACACTGAATCAAGAAAATGAAACATTGACGCTTAAATTACAGCAAGTAACCGCACAAAGTGAGGCAACCGCAGCGCGTGCGAATAGTTTGGAAAAAATAGTAGCGCAATTGCAAGCGCAAGTAAAGCAATTGGCACAAACTCCCCCGCAACCTCTGACAAAGCCAGAAGCCGCGACGCCAGCAGAGCCTATAACTGTATCGCACGCCAGTGGTACCAATGCGAATGAAAGCAAAACGCCCTTAGTCTATTACGTGCAAGCGATTATTCCAGGTCGTGCGTGGATTAGCGATAGTAATGGCCGTATTATTACCGTAACTCAAGGCGATCACGTAGAGGCGTTAAATAGCACCGTGAAGAATATAGATCCTATTAATGGCATTGTGACGTTGAGTAATGGTATGCAAATTGAATACGGTCTGGTGGCGCAGTAGGGGTTACTTTTCTCCGATCCCTAAACGTTGCAAGATACCTTCTAAAATTTCCAAATTTTGGAATTGAATGCGTAAAGCGCCGCGACCGCTTTCATCATAATCTACTGCCACCGGCGAGCCTACTTGCTCGGCAAGCGTATTTTCTAAACGGGCAATATTGGGATCTTTACGCGCAGTCACAGGATTTTCTTTCTTGCCTAGTTTTATCAGGCGTTCTAATTGTCGTACACTTAAATCATTTTCTACACACTGGTGTGCTAACGGATATTGTTCCTCTATAGGCAAACCAGCTAACAATTTACCGTGGCCTTCGCTTAAGTTGCCATCAATAAGATACTGCTGTATGCGATTATCTAGCTTTAATAGGCGCAATAGATTACTAATGGCTGCACGCGATTTGCCTACCAAGGCGCCAATCTCATCTTGAGTGTAAACAAATTCTTCTTGTAACCGTAAGTATGCTTTAGCCTCTTCAATGAGATTTAAATCGCTGCGACTAATGTTTTCCACAATCGCTGCTTGTAAGGCTTGCTCATCGCTGTATTCGCCCACTAAACAACTCACTGTACATAGTTCAGCGAGTTGACAAGCGCGCCAACGACGTTCGCCGGCGATGATTTCATAGCGGTTATGTGCTAATGGCCGAACAACGATGGGTTGTAATAATCCTCCCATTTGTCGTATGGATTGAGCCAATTCCGCTAAGGCTTCAGCGTCAAAATGATGTCGTGGTTGAAAGCGCCCACGCTGTAAAGCTTCTATGGGTAGTTGTTGTAGTTCTACTTTTTTAGCCATGTATTTTAGGTAGCGGCTATAGCGGGATTAGCAGCATCGTAGGCTTTTAAAACATCATCGACTAGGCCAAATGCTTTAACATGTCCTTTTTCCAACCATAAAGCTTTTTTACAAAATTTACGAACTAGATCGGTGGAGTGTGATGAAAAAACAACGATGTCGGATTCAGCGACCAATTGCGTCATGCGTTGTTTTGATTTTTCCATGAAAGAAGCATCGCCCACGCCCATTACTTCATCTAACAACAAGATTTCAGGTGAAAAACTGGTGGCAATACTAAAAGCAAGACGTAATTGCATACCACTAGAGTAGGTGCGTACGGGCATAGCCAAGTACTCGCCTAGCTCACTGAATTCGGCAATGATTTTCTTGTTGGCTTCAATGTCTTTTTTGGACATGCCGCGCAATAAGCCACTTAATACAATATTCTCATAGCCGGTTGACTCGCTATCAATTCCTAAACTTAGATCTAACAAAGATGAGATGCGGCCCTTTATTTTTACTCGGCCTATAGCGGGCGTATAAACTTTTGCTAAAACGCGTAATAAGGTACTTTTACCAGCGCCATTGTGACCAATCAAAGCCAGGGTATCGCCCGAGGATAATTCTAAGCAGACGTTTTCTAAGGCGCGTACAAAGGTAATGCTATTGCTTTGTTGTTGAATGCTACCACCCGTAACTAGAGATACTAAACTTTTCTTCAGTGAGCGCGTATTCGCGCCATAAATGGGAAAATCTAAGGTGACGCGGGATAAATGGATAGTTGACATAGTATTAAACCCAAAACGCGATACGGTGGCGGCATCTGGCTAGAACAATGATCATCAAGGCTAACCCGGATAGTGCTAAGGCTATGCAGTATATTAGAGTATTGTGGGAAGGTATTTGCCCCAATAAAGGAGCGCGCAATAGTTGTATTAATTGATAAAAGGGGTTGAAGTTCATCCAGGTTTGTAATCGTGGAGATAACATTGAGTGTTGCCATAAAATGGGTGTTAATAAGAAACACACTTGCACTAGATTGGCTATAATGGGTTTCATGTCGCGAAAACGACTCCCCAAAATGGCTAACAGCAAACCAAAACTATAGCCTATGCTCAAGAATATTATTAATCCGAAGATAAGATAAAAGATGCCCACAGAAGTGGGGGCAATTTTATAATAAATTAAAATGGGCACAACAGGCAAAATGTTGTGTAATAAAACAATAAAATTACGGGTTAACAGACGTAACACATAAATGGAAAAAGGTAGGCATGTCTGGCGGATAAAGCCCGCATTTTCAACGAAAGCTTCATTGGCCTCCATGATAATGGAGGAAATAAAGGTCCAGGTGATTAAGCCTGTGGCGAGATAGGGGTAATAGGTAGATAAGTCGATCTTAAATAATTTTCCGTATAAGAACCCCATGCTATAAATCATAATGGCGGTGCTGAGTGTGATCCAGAAAGGGCCTAATTGTGAGCGTCTATACCGCAAGCGTATATCTTGCCATCCTAGGCTCCACCAAATACGCCAGGCAGCTAAACCTTGCCGTAGATCGGTGATGGTGGGACGCAAATGGAACGTGCGTGGGGTTGGTGCTGCCGTTATGCTGGTCAAAAAAATCACCGGTTTATTTAAGATATTACTATGCGCACAATTATATCATAATGCTAAGAATGAGGCAATAAGCTTAATCGGCATAGGTCTTGCAGGGGCTCCCGGTCAAAACCCAGAAAAAAACAGTAAAATCAATGGGTCGCTAAAAAAAGATCACGAAATCAACCAGTTAAAAGGCGATATTAATCAGC
>JAJXVQ010000021.1 GCA_021782065.1 Pseudomonadota bacterium | reverse complement strand
AATCTACTATCAAGATTGTCTAAACTGGAAGAGTTTGTTTTAGTCCCCTCAAGTGAGTTGTCTTTGTCTTTCTACCCTCGGCCGGGATAAGAAACCAAATACATTAGGACTAAATTTTACTATTCTGCGGGCATTCATTCAATTAAACACTTAAAACAAAAAGGGGGTAAACAATGGGGAAATTAAGCATTGGTGTTAAGAAAGGAGAAGATACTCCTTTTTTTGAATTTAAAGACAATATAGGCAACGAAGAATCTCTTACAATAACGATAAGAAATTGTGATGTTGAAGGAAGTACACTGGCAAACATTATGGACCCCTTGCGGGATCTGCTTAAGCAGGGTATTCATCTGAAAGATATCTATGTAAGCATAGAAACAAACGGCCTCCCTGCTGAAGAAGGTTTGCTGGTTTATTGCCTGTATGCTATTATTTCCGTTATTCCTTCTATTCCTGTGAATTCTTTAGTAATCGCTGCGGACTTATTGGAGACAGAGTGCTGCCTGGATAATGTTATTATTTTACAATTGCTGAAAGACAATCTGCTAGATCCTAAAAGCTCATTACAATATCTTCAATTAAGTGGCTTAATCTTCAACGAAGATATGTCTCTCGACATTCTAGGGAAAATGTTATCTCATCCAGATTGTCGTTTGAAAGGATTCAGCTTTAGGGATAGTAGTATACCTAATATTGGTCGGTGGATTAAGAATTACTTGGGTAACACCCGTCTAAAACTGTTAGATTTAACCTGTGTTCAAGACGGCTTTGATGATGCCGCTGCTGTGGAGTTGGGAAAGGTATTAAAAAATCACCCTACCTTAAAGTTCCTGGATGCGTGGTATCTTTTTGACGTCACCAACAACGGTGCAAAAGCTATTGCTGAGGCCTTGAAAACCAACACCGTATTGAAATACCTAAACTTTACTAATCCCAATATTGGAGAAGCTGCTTTAATTGAGTTTGCAGAAGCGCTTAAATACAGTAAGCTTGAGGCACTCCTTCTGGATGTGGGAGAAGAGTTTGATACTCCAGAGAGTGAAGCTCCTTTAGATGAAAGTGCTATTGCCTTTGGAGAAGCATTTAAGGTGAACAATACGTTAGTTTATTTCAGTCTTCAACGGCAAGAGCCAACAGAGGCGGGTGCAGAGGCTTTGCGGCAGGGTATATTGCAAAATCAATCTTTACAGTGTTTTGCTACTAGTTCGGATACTGATGGGGAATTTAACTGCATTTTAGATAAGAACAAGCACACAAGGAAAAAACATAATCTATTGTGGACAATCTCGGAAGAGTATGGTGACCAGCCATTGCCTGAGCAAAGCATTAAAGATGTGCCCCCCCAAAGCGCCGACGAAAGGCCCGCCCAAATCCAACGTCCGTCTGTATTTGCAGGCTGTGAATTTTTTCGGGGGGCTACGTGGCCTTTTTTTACTACTGCAAAAGGGGATAAATGCGAAATTTATTGGGAGGTGCATGCGATTGAAATCGCGAGTGCACTGGATTTTTTTGAAAGTGCTACGCCCCTGTTGGAAGTTGAATTACCCGCTGCTTCAGCATCGGCAATAGACTACACCTCTTATTTTCAATGGCTTCCGAGAGAAATGGTGGAAGATACGCTTTCATTGCCATGGCCCGAGGATGAGATCAGAAAAGAAAAAGAAAGACAAACACAACGCGAGGTGCGGGAGAGCTTCTGGCAAGAGTTGCTGGAGCCTCCAACCCAGCGCCGTAGAATAGATGGTGAAGAGGGGACCCCCAACGGGGAGAGTAGTACGGCTAACAGAAGGGGTTTATTCAACTGAAACAATAATGTTCCCATAAAGAAAATGTTTTTCGTACTATCATCTTGATGAAATCGTTATATTTCAGTTCCTTAGATGGGATTTCATCGAGAATGGTTGGCCGCTCAGGCCTTATCTAGCCGATAGGCAAGGAAGTTGCTATACTCAGAAACAGAAGCAGTTAATTAAGAGTAAAAAGATGTTTAAAAGAATATTAAAATGTTCTGTTTTTGTGCTTATGGCTATAGCGATAACCGCCTGCCATCAGAACGATCGTCACCGTGGTGATGGTAATGGTGCTAGTTGTTACCGTAATGGTCATAATAGCGCGTACTGCCACAGAAATTAGTAAAATACTTTGTGCTGCCATAATTTTAGGTTTTTATCATCCTAACTGGAGACCGTCTTGCATTACGGAAAATAATCATATATGAGTAACGAGGCTCCTATTTTTCGCAACGCAATCTGACCACCATTTGGGCGCTAAAAAACCTAACATTATGGCCGCGCAGAGTATAAGCGCTTGAATCCCTGCAAAGGGGTTTCATAGCCTTTAGCTAAAGCCAGCACTTTAAATAATTCTCCCATTTCACTGGGCAGCGTCAAGGTTTTGATTTGCTGCGCCAATTGGTATTGTTCAACGGTATCGTGCGCATGAGAGGCCAATTCGAGTAAGCCTAAGGACAATAAAAAATGTGCTTGCGGCGCATAGCCTAAGATCTTGAATCCGGCTTCTGTAGCGGCATCGATGAGGGCACTAAAATCAACGTGAGCGGTAATATCTTGTTCCCCCACTTGAATGAGAGGGTTCGTGTGTGATTGATGTTGATGATGACACATTAAAGTGCCTTCTTTGCGATCGGGATGGTAATATTGTGCGTTTAAAAAGCCATAATCGATAATAAATATTACGCCAGTCTGTAAACATTCGTTTAAACTGTTGAACCAAGGTTTGATGTAGATGTTTACTTCTGTGACATAACCGTTGCTTAATACTTCTGTGGGTAAAGTTGCGGCAATGTTGTGTGCTTGTTTTTGTAAGTTTAAATCCTCTATTGTTTGATAGTGCCAATTGAAATGAGGCGCTTTATACGTGACAAAAGCTTGTTCATAATGGGTGTCATATAGGCGCAGAATTTCTACCGGCATGGCGTCTAATACTTCGTTGGCGATGACTACTCCTTTAAATTGAATGGGTAGTTCACTTAACCAAATGACACGGGATAATAAATGGGGGCAGCGTTGTTGCAGCTGTAGCCGCTGCGCTTCTTTTAAGGGAGCGCTTAATTCCAAAATAAAATAATGTTGTGGCAGGGTATTTTGCTTTTCTAAATACAGTAATACCTCTCAGGCTAAGGTGCCTAAACCGGCGCCAAATTCTAAGATATTACCACCCTTGAGATGAATTAAAATATCCTGTAATTGGCGTGCCAAGCAGTGGCTAAATAATAGAGGGGATATTTCCGGGGCTGTCACAAAATCTCCCTCTTTTCCTATAGGCAATTGAGCGCGACAATAATAGCCTAATTCGGGAGTGTATAAGGCCAAACGCATGAATTCACTAAAAGGGATACGGCCATTTTCAGTCTCAGCAATGATAGAGGCGAGGTGTTCATGTAAGGACATAGGGAAACTCAGTATAATATGCTAGAATAATGGCTATTATACCTTATTTTGAGACGATTATGACTGGACTACCTTTATCTGGCCAGGCCGCTTTAGTGACGGGCGGGGCGCGGCGCATAGGCGCGGCTATAGTACGCAGGTTGCACGCTTCTGGCGCCAAGGTGGTGATACATTATCATCAATCGCATGAGAAAGCCGTTGCCTTAGCAAAAGAATTAAACCAACAACGTGCCGATTCGGCGTTTTTAGTGGCAGCCGATCTACAGCAAAGGGATCTATCGGTGCTGATGCAACAAGTTTTAGACTGTGTTGACGGCTTGGATATTATAGTCAATAATGCGTCTCTATTTTATCCTACCCGTTTAGAATGGAATGAGAAGGCGGCGCAGACTTTGATGCAAGTGAATGCTTTTGCACCCTATCAATTATCTCTGCTGGCGAAGCCTGTTTTAGAAAAACACCGAGGTACGATTATCAATTTGGTCGATATTCATGCCGAGAAACCCTTACGCGATTATAGTTTATATAGCCAATCTAAAGCGGCATTGCGTCAGCAAACTCTGAGTTTAGCCAAAGAATTCGCGCCAGAGATACGGGTCAATGCCGTAGCACCCGGGACTATCTTGTGGCCAGAAGAGAAAGCGGCTTTAACGGCCGAGCAAAAAGGGGCATTGTTAAAAAATGTTCCCTTACAGCGCCTAGGCACGGCGGAAGATATTGCCCAAGCGGTTTTATATTTGGTAACGGCGACTTATGTGACGGGTATTATCCTGCCTGTGGAAGGCGGGCGGTTGTTGGTGAAATAGTATGACTAGATTAGAAAATATCTTTATCTCTGGCCCTGTAGGCACATTAGATGCACGATTACACAATAGATCCGCAGCCGCCGCATCAGCCCCCTGGACTTTAGTCGTGTGTCATCCGCATCCTTTATATGGCGGCACTATGGATAATAAAGTCATTACTACGATTGCCAAGGCTGGAGTGGAATTGGGCATGCAAGTCTTACGCTTTAATTATCGGGGTGTAGGTCGTAGCGCAGGTACTTTTGCCGATGCTGTCGGCGAATGTGAAGATTTGCAGGCGGTTATTGCTTGGGTAAAACAACAATTTCCAAATTTACGTTTACTGCTATGCGGTTTTTCCTTTGGCGCTTATATTGCCGCCAAGGTGGCTTCCGAAATACCGGATATTAAAGGGTTGGTCACCGTAGCACCCGCTGTATTGCATTATAATTTTAATGGCATAACAAAAATAAATTGCCCCTGGTTTTTAATCCAAGGCAGTGCCGATGAAATAGTTCCCCCACACTCGGTGTATAGTTTCATAGAAAAAACTACACAAAACATTCAGCGCATTGATTTTGCCGATGCGGGCCATTTTTTTCATGGGCGTTTGATCGAATTAAAACAAACGGTCAAAGAGTGTTTTGGCACTATCATTGAAGGTGAGGTTGAATGAGCTTACTTGAATATTATCAACAGCAAGTTCAAGCAGGGGAGGTAGAGGTCGATGCATTGCAGCAACAAGCCCTGCAAGTGTTCGAACAATTCTTTAAGGAGTATAATCAACATCATCAAAAAAAAATGTGGCGATTATGGCCGCGCCGTTCCTTAATAGACGGTATTTATTTATGGGGCAGTGTGGGTATTGGTAAAACCTGGTTGATGGATTTATTTTATCAACACTTACCCGGTAAACGTAAAATGCGCCAACATTTTCATGTGTTTATGCGCAGCGTGCATCAGCGCTTAACCTCATTGCAAGGCGTGGATGATCCTCTAAAACACATTGCGCGCGAATGGGCGGATAAAGTCGATGTGATCTGCTTTGATGAATTCTTCGTGAATGACATTACCGATGCCATGATCTTAGGCAACCTATTTAGAGCCTTATTCGCTGAAAAAGTAAGTCTGATCGCCACTTCCAATGTGCCACCAGAAAGTCTCTATCGCAATGGCTTACAACGCGAATTATTTTTACCAGCCATCGCTTTATTGCAAAGTCACTGTGTAGTGTATCATTTGGATAGCCATAAGGATTATCGGGTGCGTACCTTAGAAAATGCGGGGGTTTATTGGTGTCTACAACAAAAAGGCAAGGCCGAAGGCATGCAAGCCTTGTTTCGAACATTAGTAGGCAGTGAAATATTGCAGCTAGAGGATATTAAGGTAGAAGGCCGAGCCATTGCTAGCCTGGGTCATACCGATCATATCGCGGCTTTTGATTTTAGCGTTTTATGTCATGAACCTAGAAGTCAGCGCGACTATTTAGCGTTATCCGAGCAGTTTTCAACCATTTTTTTAAGTCACGTGCCTGAAATAAGCAATCGTGAGCACGATAAGATCACCTATTTTATTCAATTAATCGATATACTATACGATGCGCACGTAAAATTAGTGTTATCGACCACGGCAGAGAAAGTGCAAGATATTTATAAGGAAGGACCTTTTAGCTTTGAATTTGAACGCACCCAAAGCCGTTTAACAGAGATGCAAACCCACGACTATTTAGCGCGAGGGCGCTGACGTTGAAAACAGTAGCACTTGTATTTTGCTTATAAAAGCATTATGCTACTGAGTTAGAATAGCAATCCATTTAGGGTCATTATGAGTCTAGAAGACGAACGACAACAGCTTGACGCGGCCTTACGCGAGGCAAGACGTACTATTTTTGAGCGGGAAGTTACCCCCCAAGAATTCTACGCTTTATTGTGCCGTTATCCCTATCTAGAAGTACGCCAAACGGGCAAACGCCTGCCCCCTCTGGGCACCGCACCTACTATCATCACCGCTAAAAATGGTTGGAAAATATACGATTATGGCCATTTCTTGGCTTCAGGTTGCCATGAATTAATGGCCTATTTGTGGGTGCAGGAAGACAGCGAAGGTGGCGATGGCGGCGGTTATGGCACCATAGTACAACAAGCAGCAGAGGTGGTTGAACAGATGTTAGCGCTAGGCATCCAAAAAGGTTGGACTAGCAGCGATATTATCTCTGGACATTACCCTCTACAACGGCTGTATTGGATTTTGTCAGATTTAATGGGCCATAAAGTTTCTAATTTTGAACCTAGCCTAGAAGATTATGTCGTGCGACGTTGGGTCGAAGCGCTGCGCAAGAAAGAATTTGTCATGCCTAGATACCCACAGCAGCAACGCGGTCGCTAGCGCCATTGAGTCAAAATCGCTATAATGACCTATCTTTTCCCTTTATTGATAGTACACAATGACCACAGAATATAAAAACACCTTAAACTTGCCGCAAACCGCCTTTAGCATGAAAGCAAATTTGAGTGCTCAAGAGCCTAAATGGCTGTCCTTTTGGCAAGAGCATGCAATCTATGAGCAATTACGCACAGCGCGCAAAGGGTGTAATAAATTTATCTTGCACGACGGCCCACCTTATGCCAACGGCCCACTCCACATAGGCCATGCCTTAAATAAGATTCTAAAAGATATTATTATCAAGTCTAAGAATTTAATGGGCTTAGATGCGCCTTATGTGCCAGGCTGGGATTGTCACGGTTTGCCTATAGAATTGAATGTAGAAAAGAAGCTGGCCAAAGAAAAAAGAGTGCTGGATAAAAAAGAATTTTATGCCGAGTGTAGGCGCTATGCCTTATCGCAAATCGACCTACAACGCGATTCATTCATACGCTTAGGCGTGATGGGGGATTGGCAACATCCTTATTTCACCATGGCGCCTGGTTATGAAGCGGATATTTTACGTGCCTTAGCAGACATTATGCAACGCGGTCATTTGCATCGCGGTTATAAACCGGTGCATTGGTGTATGGATTGTGGCTCTGCGCTGGCCGAAGCGGAAGTCGAATATGAAGACAAATCTTCGCCTTCTATTTATGTGCGTTTTAAAGTGATCGATGAAGGGCTTTTTTGGGGCGCCTGTCATCATACTCCCGGTCAGAATGCGCCGATTGCTGGAATTTATATTCCCGTTTGGACGACAACGCCATGGACGCTGCCCGCAAATCAAGCGGTGGCGTTAAATGCTGAACTAGATTACGCTTTAATTGAAGTCAAAGAGGCGCATCAGTGTCATTATTACTTGTGTGCCGAAGCGTTATTGAACGATTTCGCAGGGAAATTATCGCTCATACAGTATCGAGTCGCAGCTTATTGCAAAGGTCAGGCTTTAGAGGGCTTATTGTTGCAACATCCTTTGTACGATAGAACAGTGCCGGTTATTTTAGGCACACATGTGACTATCGATGCGGGCACAGGGGCGGTGCATACTGCGCCAGCGCACGGTTTAGATGACTATATAGCAGCCACTCACTATAATTTACCTGTTAACCACGAAGTAGAAGCCAATGGTTGTTTTAGCGATAAGCTAGCTTTGTTTGGTGGTTTACATATTATGAAAGCCAACGATGCCATTATTGAAGTGTTAAAAAGCGAGAACAACTTGTTGCGTCAAGAACGCATTACTCACAGCTATCCGCATTGCTGGCGTCACAAAACACCGGTGATCTTTCGTGCTACGCCGCAATGGTTCATTAGTATGAATGCCAACGGGTTGAGAGAAGCATCATTAGAAGCCATAGAAAGCATACAATTTATCCCTAGCAATGGCCAAACTCGTTTACGCGCCATGATTGCCAATCGGCCAGATTGGTGTATTTCACGGCAGCGTTTGTGGGGCACCCCCATACCGTTGTGGTGTCATAAAGAAACCAATGAATGGCATCCTAACAGTGTAAGGCTCATTTTAGAAGTGGCTAAGATCGTCGAAGAAAAGGGCATTGAAGCTTGGCAAGATATTCAATTAGAGCAGTTTGCGGTTCATGATGCCAAGGATTATTTTAAAATTGAAGATACCCTAGACGTTTGGTTTGATTCGGGAGTGAGTTTTTATGCGGTATTAATGCGTAGGCCTGAGTTGCACTTTCCGGCTGATCTTTACCTAGAAGGCACCGATCAACATCGAGGCTGGTTTCAAACCTCCTTATTGGCTTCTATGGCAGCCACGGGAAAAGTACCCTATAAAGCACTATTAACCCATGGATTTACAGTAGATGCTCAAGGTCGTAAGATGTCTAAATCCTTAGGCAATGTGATTGCACCTGAAAAAGTGGTGGCTACACTGGGGGCGGATATTCTGCGCTTGTGGGTAGCGGCTACCGATTATAAAACGGAATTAACCGTATCGGATGAAATTTTACAGCGCAATGCCGATGGGTATAGACGCATACGCAATACGGCGCGTTTCTTATTGGCCAATACTTTTGATTTTGATCCCGCCAAACACAGCGTTGCTTTTAAGGACATGGTGGCTTTGGATCAATGGGTGGTAGATAGGGCCTATAGAATGCAGCAAGAAATTAAAGAAGCCTATCAACAGTATCAGTTTCATACTGTGTATCAAAAAATTCACCATTTCTGCAGCATTGATTTAGGCAGTTTTTATTTGGATGTGATCAAAGACAGGCAATATACCATCAAGCGCGATGCCTTGGCGCGTCGTTCGGCCCAAACGGCGATGATGCATATACTAGAAGCCCTGGTGCGTTGGTTGATGCCTATCTTGAGCTTTACCGCTGAAGAAATTTGGCAGTGTTTACCGGGACAGCGTGAACAATCCGTATTGTTGGCAACTTACTATGAAGGGTTGTCCTCATTCCCCCCCCAAACGACAATGAATGCGGCTTACTTTGAAACCATTATGTGCGTGCGGGATGAAGTGAATAAAATGTTAGAAACAGCGCGGGCGGAGGGGTTAATTGGTTCAGGCTTAGAGGCAAAAGTCACCATTACCGCCAAAGCCCCCCTATATGAAATGTTAACCGTGCTAAAAGACGAGTTACGGTTTGTGTTAATCACCTCTGCAGCCACAGTGGAATTAGCGCCAGAAGCGCTGCCTTTACTAGCGGATACTACAACTCCTGGGTTGTGTCATATTGCAGTGGAAAAAATGGAAGCACCCAAATGCGCACGCTGCTGGCATAGACGTGAGGATGTAGGCGTAATCAGCGCACACGCTGAGATTTGTCAACGTTGTGTGGATAACATTGATGGGGCAGGGGAGGCGCGTCATTATGCCTAAAAAATTTTCTTTTAATCCCTGGATACTGTTATCCATTGCGGCTTTCTTAGCCGATCAAGCCTCAAAAATATGGACTATGGACCATTTTTTTTTAGGCGATACCTATGTCATCACTTCTTTTTTCAATTGGACTTTAGCCTATAATCCCGGCGCGGCCTTTAGTTTTCTAAGCAATGCCAGCGGTTGGCAAATGTGGTTTTTTTCGGGCATTGCGGCACTAGTCAGTTTAGTCGTCATCGTGTTATTGATGGCTATACCCAGACAGCATAAATGGCATAGTGTGGCTTTGTCTTTTCTGTTAGCAGGGGCCTTAGGCAATCTCTGTGATCGCATCCGTTTTGGCTATGTGATAGATTTAATTCAATGGCATTACCGAAACTGGTATTGGCCTACGTTTAACTTAGCCGATAGTTTTGTGGTGACAGCCGTCATCATGTGGTTGATCGAAGAGGTATTTTTCAAACGTGCACAATAAGATTGTAGAAAAGAATAGTGAAATATGGGCGCATGTGACTATAGAGCTCATGGATGGTTCAGTAGCGGATAGCACGCGCGTCAATCGTAAGCCTATGGTATTGCGTTTGGGCTGTGAAGATTTATCGGCAGCTTTTGAGGCGAATATTTTAGGACTCAAAGAAGGCGGTAAAAAAGAATTTGTGCTAGAGCCTAAAGATGCTTTTGGTTTGCCGCATCCGGCCAATATACACCATATGCCACGCAGCCAGTTTGCAGACAATTTAACTTTACGCAAAGGTTTAATCATCGAGTTTAGCCAGATGAATGGCAGCGCCTTGCCTGGGGTGGTGCGCGATTTTGATGACGACACCGTCACCATCGATTTCAATCATCCCTTGTGCGGACAAAAACTCAAATTCAAACTAGAAGTGGTAAGTATTGCGCCGCACGATGCCGATAAAGTGGCGTTGTTTTAGCTGCCGTATAAATATATAACAAATTGAGGTAAAAAAATATGGCGATTTCTCCAGATTTCCTTTTGAATGAAATAGAACTAAAAACTTTTCATCCCAAAAAAGAACCCGTAAATTTCAATGATCCCCAAAAAGAACCCATAAATTTCAGCGATATTGAGTCGGAAGGGGAAAATAACCCAAATCTGCAGAGCGATGAGGCACAGGGAACACTCAATATTACAGCAAAAGAGTTTTTGGAAGCTTTTCAGGAATATAAGGAGGATAACGGCAGGCAATTTTTTAAACAAGATTTTATCTGTCCTATAACTCTCACTTTAATGTATGATCCAGTCACCATAAGCTCCGGACACACTTTTAATAGATCTGCGATAGTAAGGTCTGACCAGGAGGGAAACCATTATTGTCCTATGTCGAGAAAGTTCATCACACGTTCTCCCTCTTCAGAGCCAACTAATTTAATGATAAGGAACCAAATAGTAGAAGCCATTGAATACTTTCAACAGGACTGCCGGAAACTTGCTGCAGAGGCAAATGCAGAGGCAGAGGTAGGAAATATTCGCAAACGATTAACAGAAGAACGCCAGCGATACCCTGACTCATGTAAGAATGATGATACCGCGGCAAAGCAGTACTTTATCAACAAATATACTGCGCTTGGCGCCTTTAAGTTTGAACTGAATGAAACCACTATAAACAGCATAGACGCAGAAGCGGTCACACCACTCGAAGCATTCTGTGCCTCTGCGGCCCCGAGCCAGGAAAGAGAGCCACGGCCCTTTAGAGATTGTTTACCTAATTTTTTTGCGCGATATGATAACAACCCTACGTATAATCCCACTGCTATAGAGACAGTTTGTTTTGCTGCGCCATTGATGGGGATGGTGGCCACAGCTGGAGTTGCTGAAGTATGTAAAATCTCTCTGACCTCTTTCCTCCAGGTATCAATGGTATTAGGAATCCCTGCATTATCACTGTGTTTTTGCTCTGTCCTAGGTGTTGTTGGTGCAGCGGAGTTCGAGTATCGCCGTTCTTCGGCGCAAGAGGGCGAACCCACGATAAATGGGGATTCTACTGTTCCCATCATGCAAGAGGAAAATGAGATTCAAGAAGAACATGAAATGAATGATGAAAATGGGGCTATAGATGCCTTATTACCAAGCAAACCCCAGGCGCTTGCTATGGAGGAAGAGGAAAGTACAAATACAAACACTAACCTTTCTTTTTCCCCAAGAAGATAATTATTCAGGCCTTATCAACATAAGCGGTAAAAAGGCTAAAGACCAGCAAGCCATTGACCTGGAGTCAGGAATAGTAACGCCGTTGAAAAAAGCATAGTGGAGGCGTCCAAATTATGCTGTTATTCAACAGACTAGAAGCAATTTTAGGTAGAAGTGCTGAAAATTGATATGATAAATTAGCCCAATAGCGGCAACAACTCTTTCAACACTTTAGCTGAACCTGCAACTACGTCGCCTGAACTTAAGTAGTTTTCTCCCCCTTGAAAATCAGTCGCTAAACCACCTGCTTCTTTTACCAATAAGCAGCCTGCGGCAATATCCCATTCTTTCAAATCGGCTTCCCAATAGGCATCTAAGCGACCGCAGGCTACATAAGCTAGCGCTAAAGCGGCCGAACCTAAACAACGGATATCGGCTATTTGGTTAAAGAGGGTATTCAATGTAGACTGAGCTTGACTCCAATCCTCTGTACGTGGAGCGGGGAAACCAGTGCCTATGAGAGCGCCGTTCAAACCGCGTTTATCGCTCACACGAATACGGTTTTCTAGAAAAGCGCCCTTACCACGGCTGGCGGTGAATAATTCTTGACGCATGGGGTCGTAAATCACCGCATGGCTTAATTTACCCTGTTCTTTGATGGCGATGGAGACACAAAAGAAAGGTAAGCCCTTGATAAAATTCTGTGTGCCATCAATGGGATCGATGATCCACCAGGTTTCTGTATCTTCATTTTCTAGGCCGCCGCCTTCTTCCCCTAGGATACTATGGCTAGGATAAGCTTGCTGAATCACATCGCGGATGATCATTTCTGCTTTTTGGTCGATATTGCTGACAAAATCGTGCGGCGATTTTTCTTGTATGTGTAGCTTGTTCAAATCTTGCTGGGCACGAGCAATCACTTCGCCTGCCTTGCGGGCAGCTTTAATGGCGATATTGAGATAAGGATGCATTTGTTCATATTTCCAGCAATTATAATAATGGCCAATGGTGCCAGAAAACTGGGCCTAATGCAAGCGTCTATAGGATTTTTTATACTAATCTAAGAAAAAGACTCAGTCTCGAGTGACGGAGTCTTTTTATTTTAACTAATGCGGCACTCAGGAGAATCAGTACGTTCTATTTCTTGTTTTTTTTCTGGGACGTTTATTTCGGCCCGTAAGACGGATCGCGTTGTTATTTCTCCCATTCGCCGAAGTAATGGTTGATAATTGCCTGATTCTTCTGGTATGAAAAAGATGTTTTCAAGAGGAATAAAGCGTTTTGTGGCTGCAGTTCGCAATGCTTTTTTCTTCTCTTTTATAGGATCTGTAACTATCGGGGAGGAGGATACTATTAAGGGTGTGTAAGTTGATTTTGCTGGATATTCCAATGATTGAGATGTTTCAGGTCTGCCAGAGTTAGTTCCAACCAAAATAATTGGAGTGCCTTCTAGACAATATGTTTGGAATTTTGAGATAGTTCTCATAACCTCACCGCTCTCTACTTGATCCTTTTTCAAGTCAATACATATTAGGACTGTCTTTTGTTTGTGATGTAAATACCTCATATCGTTAGGGGGAGGAACTGAGTCGCCATTTACTAATCTTATCTTCACCTCTTTTGTGGAATCCAAGACCACGTCTGTCGACATATACGAATACCCATACTGACTATCCTTTATGAAATAAGGTGTATCGCTATCTTTTTTAGAGGATACTAGATTGAAAATTAATAGTCCCGCACCATAAGAATGATCATGAAGGCTATAAAAATAGAATACGCCTTCACTTAAAGGTATCTTGCTAATTTCATTTTGTAAATGATCTTTAACTGTTGTTACCTCCCCCATTTTGTTTTGTTGAGTTGTTTCTCGTTTAAATAATGTCATTTGATTGGCTGCCATAATATTTCCTCCTTAAAGGTAATTAGAATAGAATCGTCCACAATTTTGAAGGTCAGAGATAAAACCTTACAAGGAAAATTATATCACCTACATTCTTAGATCATAAGTTGTACTTTTTGCAATTAAACCGCTTAAGTAAAATAACTTATTGGTTTAAATAGAATTTATTGCAAGTATAATTTGGTTTTTTTGATAAAGATTTAGGGTCTGTTGACATTTCACATAGGCAACCATAAAAAAGCGCAGGCCAGAGCTATTACAGACGCATAATTTCTTTTCAATTTATCGAATCGAGTGGCTATGGCCCTAAAATGTTTCAAGCGAG
>JAJXVQ010000144.1 GCA_021782065.1 Pseudomonadota bacterium | reverse complement strand
CGCGTGAGACATATTCGCCAGTACGCGTATCGACTTTAATAACTTCACCTTCTTGAATGAACAAAGGTACCTTTACCACAGCGCCCGTTTCTAATTTAGCGGGTTTATTGCCGCCACCGGACGTATCACCACGTACCCCAGGATCGGTCTCAACAATTTTCAAAGTAACAAATATAGGTGGTGCCACGCTTAAGGGTTGACCATTCCATAAAACAATAGTGCACATGTCCTGCTCTCGGATCCAATTTTTCGCGTCGATCATTGCCGCACCTTCAGCAGCGACTTGTTCGAAGCTAGCAGGCGACATAAAGTGCCAATGATGGCCGTCTGAGTATAAGTATTGTGCTTCTATTTCTGCCACATCGGCCGCTTCCAAGCTTTCACCCGATTTAAGTGTTTTTTCAATAACACGTCCTGTTTTTAAATTGCGCAATTTAGTGCGCACAAAGGCTTGTCCTTTGCCTGGTTTAACAAATTCATTCTCAACTATAGAATAAGGATCGCCATCAATGATAACTTTTAATCCACCTTTAAATTCATTTGTACTATATGTAGCCATTATTTCCTCTTTATCAGTAAGCTGTGCTATGATCTGCCACTATTTTAACGCGTTAGCGCCCTATTTACCACTGATTAAAGCATCCATGAAACAAAAATTAAGTTGGCAACAAGCCTTACAGCAGTGTGTCACCAGTCTAGATGAATTAGCAATGCTCATTCCCGCTGCCGCGAGGCATATCTCTACAGAAGCGCAAAAAGCCTTTCCCTTCAAAGCAAGTCGTCGCTATTTGGCTAAGATCGATCCGCACGATGCCACGGATCCTTTATTATTACAAATTTTACCGCAGGCCATTGAAATGCAACCCAAGGGTGACTTTAGCAGCGATCCTTTAGAAGAGCACCGTTACAATCCTTTGCCCGGCTTAATACATAAATATTCCAGTCGCGTCTTAATCACCTTAGTCGGCAGTTGCGCCATTCATTGTCGTTATTGTTTTAGGCGTCATTTCGCCTATGAGGATAATCGCCCTGGCACGCAGGGCTTAGTAGCTATTTACGACTATATACGTGCACACAAAG
Source organism: Pseudomonadota bacterium (assembly GCA_021782065.1). Next base: position 1,898 of record JAJXVQ010000144.1, on the reverse strand, counting down.
AAATTAATGAAGTCATTTTAAGTGGTGGTGACCCTCTGCTCGCCAACGATGCGCTATTGCAGACTGTCATCCAGAGTTTAAGTGAAATTCCACACTTAAAACGTGTGCGTATACATACGCGTTTGATCACCATCATCCCAGAGCGCGTCACACCTGAACTTATACATGCTTTGACACACACGCACTTAAAGAGCATCATCGTAACGCATTGTAATCATCCGCGCGAATTAGACGATGAGGTTGCCACAGCTTGTCAGACCTTGGTTCAAAATAAAATAACCGTATTGAATCAAAGCGTATTTTTAGCGGGAGTCAATGACAATGCCGAAACGTTGATAAGCTTAAGTGAAGCATTATTTGCTTGCCATATTCTGCCTTATTATTTGCATTCCCTAGATCCCGTTGCGGGCAGCGCTCATTTTGAAGTATCACTAGAAAAAAAACGTGCTCTTTATACGGAAATGCAAGAACATTTGCCTGGATTTTTAGTCCCTAAATGGGTTAAAGAAATACCAGGAAAAAAGCATAAAATTATGATTGGTTAAGAGAAATAAAAAAAGCGCTTAAAAGCGCCTTTTTCATTGAAACGACCGCTGCCGTTAATTATTACCCGGTGCCACCTGGCCACCTGTAAATGTAGTGATACCGGTTACACCTGCGGTTTGCGCATTCGAACCAAACAAAGTTGCACCACCCATTTGGAAGATAGAAGGCATAAAGATCAAACCTATACCCAGACACAACATGGTAATACCTGTCGTAACTGGAATTTGTTGTGGGTTATCTTTATGTTGCTTTAACTTAAAGACAGAAGCAATCGTAAAACCAAAACCTGCTATATAGGAGATAGCCGAAATAACTTTTGCTACGTTCGCAAAGCTCTCTGTCAACGTGCCAGCAACTTCGCCTAATGAATTAGCGGGAGCATCTCCAGTAGCTGCATAAGCTGCCACCGTAAAAAATCCCGTAGCAACCGCCATATAGACAACCGCTTTTACTATAGCATTCATATTTAATTTCATCTCAAAACCCTCACTGATTAAAAAAACTATTTCTCAAAATACTTTTAAGTCCCCAACCCCAACGTAGAGTACAGTATATCTTTAGCCTGTACAATATTGAGTGACAATGCCCCACCTATTAAGTGAATAATGCCTTTACTAAAAAGATTTTGCTGCCCCTGTCCACCAGAGGCCCTATGCAAATGTAATAAACCACGAACAACTGCTACCAAACCAATAAATTGCACAAATAGAATCAACGTATCCGAAACTACCTGCCAGGACGTATCCGGAAGGTGCGCATACCCGGTAATAGTGTCCGTACCATACACCGTTGCCAAAACAGACTTGAGTGTAGATGGCAAAAATATTAACAGCACTCCCACTACAAGCTGTACTATGAGAGGACGCAGATCATTCTGCGCTGTCATGGAAACACCCATACCGTATTGTTTAAGTGCCCACAGTACCTTCAGTATTATAGCAAAACCAAACAAATATGCCATTGCCGACACCATATATATGAGTGGCGGGAAGCTTTTATCCAAAGTAAGCATCATCGTCACTATATCCGGCACACCTGCGCCCTGACCAAAAGGCAATTTGGAACCTAATCCCGTTGCACCCGCTGCTGCAGCGGCAGTATCAACACCAACAAAAGCTCTCGCTTGCGAACCTGCTCCTGCAGGCACATTATTGGCCAAATCCGCTACTTGCGAACCAGCTCCTGCAGGCGCATTATTGGCTAAACCCGCTACTTGTGAACTCACTCCTTGAGGCGCATTATTGGCTAAACTTGCCGCTTGCGAACCCGTTACTGGAGCAGCCAAAACCACCATAGGGGTCAATATCAACAAGACCCACAAGGTCCGCTGCATATTCTTCATCATTTTTGAT
>JAJXVQ010000143.1 GCA_021782065.1 Pseudomonadota bacterium | reverse complement strand
CGTGAAGGCATGGATTTAATGCTAAAAAGCAAGCTCAGATCATTAGAATCAAAATGTAATATGGAAATGGTTCCCGGGCAAAAAGTGGCGCGTCGTAGCCGCTTATCAACCTACGGTACCATGTTACGTGAAAAACAAAAATTACGCCGTATTTACGGCATGTTAGAGCGACAATTTAAGCGTTTCATGGATAAAGCGTCGCGCACAAAAGGTTCTACGGGCACCAATCTTATACAGTTATTAGAATGCCGCTTAGACAACGTTGTTTATCGTATGGGTTTTGCCAGCACGCGTGCTGAAGCACGACAAATGGTGAGTCATCGTACTATTCTCGTCAATGGCAGCATTGTCAATATCCCGTCTTACATAATGAAAGCGGGTGACGTTGTTGAAGTGAAAGAAAAGTGCAAAGCACAATTGCGTATCAGAGCTGCGCTAGAAAGCCAGCAGCAATTGGGTTTTCCAGCGTGGGTAGAAGTAGATGTTGCTGCAGTCAAGGGCAAGTTTACCGCAGTGCCACAGCGCGATGAAGTGCAATTAGAAATTAATGAAAATTTAATCGTTGAATTTTATTCACGATAACCCCGGGGGAATATTTTATGTTGCAAACGAGCTACGAACACAAAGCCTATGACCTGCAAAATCCCTACGAAGTTTTGGCCCCTAGTAATATAGTGGTTAAAGAAATCGGTCGTAGTACCTATGAAATTGCATTAGAGCCTTTGGAAAGAGGTTTTGGTCATACTTTAGGCCACGTATTGCGCCGTATTTTATTGTCATCTATGCCTGGTGCTGCTGTAGTTGAAGTCAAGATAGCCAATGTATTGCATGAGTATAGCCCCATGGAAGGCGTACAAGAAGACGTGATTGAAATTTTGCAAAATTTAAAAGGGCTAGCATGCAAAATGCATTCTCGTCGTGAGGCCATTTTAAAAATCAATAAAAAAGGCCCTGGTATTGTTTACGCCGGTGATATAGAAGTGGATTCAGATGTGGATATTATCAACAAGAACCATGTCATTGCTCATTTATCCTCTAATGGCTCTATTAGTTTAGAGGCGAAATTAGTAATGGGTAGAGGTTATCAAGCCGCAGTAAGCCGTTATCAAGACGAAGAAGAAGCTAAGCCTGTAGGTATGTTGTTGGTGGATGCATCTTTTACGCCAGTTAAACGGGTTACCTATAGAGTTGAAAATGCTCGAGTAGAACAAAGAACTAATCTAGATAAATTGGTTATCGAATTGGAAACCAATGGTGCTATATCTCCAGATGAAGCTATCCGTAATGCAGCTACGTTGCTGCAACAACAGTTGATGGCCTTTGTAGATTTAAAAGATATACATGGTCGCTCTGCCAGCCACATGTTACAAAATCTAGATCCTTTGTTAATGCGCCCTATTGAAGATTTAGAATTGACAGTGCGTTCAACCAATTGCTTGAAAGCGGAAAACATCTTCTTTGTAGGGGATTTGATTCAGCGTACTGAAACCGATTTGTTAAAAACGCCTAATTTAGGCAAGAAATCATTGACAGAAATCAAAGCCATTTTGACTGCAAATTCATTATCTTTAGGGATGCGTGTTGAAAATTGGGTTCAACCCAGACGTATCATCAAAGCAGACGAAGATTTTGCTAAAAAAGCGGCAGCAGCAGCAGCGGCAGCGGCTGAGCAAGAAGACAGTGATAAAGAACAGTAATTTAAATGAACGTGGAAGGATAAAAAAATGCGACATCGTAATAGTGGTAGAAAATTAAATCGCACCAGTGCTCATCGTAAGGCCATGTTTCAAAATATGGCGGTTTCTTTGTTAGAGCATGAGATCATTTCCACGACGCTTCCCAAGGCTAAAGACTTGCGTGGTATCGTTGAGCCATTGATTTCATTGGCTAAAATCGATTCATTGGCTAACCGTCGTTTAGCATTTAATCGTTTACGTGACCGTAAAACGGTGACCAAGCTTTTCAACGAAATTGGCCCTAGATTTAACGCTAGACCCGGGGGTTATACTCGCGTACTGAAAGCTGGTTTTAGACCGGGTGATACAGCTCCTATGGCTATTATTGAACTCGTGGACCGTTTAGATCAAGCACCTGTGACTGTCGAATAGGGAATTGATAAGGGCGGTTCATGAACCGCCCAATGCCCGCATCTTGCATTTAATCCCCGTTTACGGTACACTAGTGACCAATTTATAGGCTATAGCAGGCTGAATAATGAAAAAAATGGTTAAAATAAAGTCTAAACATCCTGTTCAAGCGATAATAAAACGAGTTTTTGACTTACTCCTCTCTTTGTTGATATTACCCCTATTTCTATTATTCCTGCCTATAATCGCCCTACTGATCAAATTAGACTCTACCGGCCCCGTTTTTTTCCGTGACGAGCGTATGGGTCGTTGGGGTCAGCCTTTCAAATGCTGGAAATTTCGTACTATGGTGGTGAATGCGGATGCGCGCAGTTTGGCCTTAAGTGCACAGGACGACCGCATTACACGTGTAGGGCAATGGCTGCGTAAGACCAGTTTAGACGAATTGCCACAAGTGATACATATTCTCCTAGGGAAAATGTCTTTTGTAGGCCCTAGACCGCCAATACTGTGCTTAGCGGAGGCCTATACAGCGCATCAAGCCCAGCGCTTACAAATGCGTCCTGGTTTAACGGGTTGGGCACAAATTAGCGGCCGCAATATCTTGCCCTATGAAGAACGGCTAGAATATGATGTTTGGTATGTACAAAATTGGACCATCTTACTGGACCTGAAAATTCTGCTCAAGACCCCTGGTGTGGTATTAAGCCAAAAAGGGGTGTATCAAATGACTTCCGCTGCTGAAAAGACGGCTACTTCTACCGGATTATCGGCCAGTTTACCGATTAGTCAAGAGTAGAAAAAATATTTTGCACCGCCGCTGTCTATTAATTGAACAGAAATATTGAAATCCGAATCATTTTCCTGTACAATACTCCCAACTTACAAGCATAGCGTTGTATGCG
>JAJXVQ010000142.1 GCA_021782065.1 Pseudomonadota bacterium | reverse complement strand
CGCCTTCGCGCTGCTCTTTTAAATCCAAGAGATCAATACGTTGTCTTTTTTCTGCCGAAGAACTACGGGTATCCATGTAATTATTCATCATGCTACTGGCATTAGTTTGGAAAGTATCCACTTTAGTCACATAAGATTCGCCCGCTGTTTTTGAGAAGAATTCCCAGGTTTCAGTAGGATCTTCTAATTTCATACAAATCTTAATGTTGGTATTAGCGCCAATGGAAGCCGCTTCTTCTTTGGAAGCCTTCTGGAAGGCTGGCATATCTTGTCCAGCGAAAATAGCCGAAAAGCCCAATGACCGCGCCTGCGCAGGTACCACAGCAAAGCCTTCAATGGCATAATACCCATATTCATCCAAAATACACATGAAAGGCGTCGTAGCATTGGTGGGTTTTCTAGTAATCAATTCCCTATAGCTGCCTTCTACCTCGCTGCCCAGACCCGCCGACATCATTGCCTTTAAGGTGGAAATAATGACCTTTCCTAAATTCGCCAATTCATCGGGCGCTTTTTCCAAAGCCGGTAATAGCACGATTAAAATGCGTCTATTTAACACCACGTCTTTGAGATCCACCTCGGCTAATTTGACGCGTAGAATATGGCCATAGGTATCCGCTAAGGAGGTAAATACCCGCGTTAACTGCATGGTGATAAAACCATGCTGTTCTAATACTTGTGACACTTGCTTACCTTTTTTGCTTTTATCGTAACCGGGCAAGTTGTCTAAGTAATGCGAAATAGGCTGCATCACCACCTCAGGAACATCGTGCAAGGGTACGGACTCTTGATGTTCACGCGGAAACAATTTGTCTACAACGATACTTTCTAATTTTTCCAAAGAAAAGTATAGCCGTGTGCTATGCGCATCCAATAATATGTGTCCTTGATCACGCATGTACACCAAGATTTTCATCAAAGCTTCGACGAAGGAAATAGCGCGCCCTTTCCACATATCCCCATCGGGCGAAGCCGATGCGGAATCCATCATACTCACCACCAATTGCGATAACATGCTAGATGAACCATTTGAAAAAGGGTTCAAGGTATTAGAAATCTTTTTCTCTTGTCGACCTACAATATCGCGCGCGCCGGTCATAAAGTTGATGATCAATAGATCGTCTTCACGCCCCATAGAACGCGCCATAGAAAATATCTTAGCAAATAAAGAGTTGTCACCCTTACCATCGACGTAAATAAAACCACTACCATACACTAAAGCATTATAAGCAATTGAAACCAGTGCTTCTGTTTTACCACTACCCGTTGAACCGAAAATGAGTACGTGTGTACGCAAGTCATCGTTAGAAAACCACAGTTCTTCATTGGTTTTGCGATCATTGCCAAAAAATGCAATGCCTCGAGCACGATTATATTCTTTAGACCCTGGTTTTAAATCTCCATAATCGACCTGCCCAGAAACTTGCGGCAAACGGAATGGCAAAGTAACTTTGCGTGTGCGTTGATACCAGTAAATGCAAAGGCCAACAATGAATAAAGCATCTACGTACGCTGGGAAAATAAAACCCACAATGACGCAAAATATCAGGCTCGCAGCAACACTTTCGGGTTGTGAAAGAAAATCTTTAATGCGTTGCCCTAAGGTACGCGTATCGCGTATGAGTAGGCCGGAATCTTGTTCCTGGTGACTGTCTAATCCCCGTTGTGTAGGGGCTTTTCTAACCATAATTTACTCCTAAAGCTATCCGCTCCCTAACGGTCGCGGCTCGGCTCCGTATTTTTATCCGCCCCCTAACGGCCATGGCTCGGCTCCTTATTTTCATCCGGAACATAAACCAATTCATCGATCGCATCCTCTAAACTGATCACCGCTTCTTCAACCATAGGCGACATTAAACGATAACCTATAACTTTTTCCGCATAAAAGTGAGCAAAGATTCCCGCCACTTCTGGAAACACCGTTTGCCTGCCTACCGAATTCAATACATACCACAAGACTCTATCGTGTGGTTTTAACCATAAAAATTCGGCCGATGCCAATACCCCATCGCTGCGAGCCAATTCTAACATAGCCGCTAATACGCCATACTCAAAGGCGTGACGCGCTATAATTTCTTTTACAATTTTATTGTCTTTGTACTTTGCTAACAACGCGTCTGCCCCCGTAAAATTGAGCTGGGGGTCTCTAGCAGAAATGGCAATTTGTCGCAATAATTTGTTGGCCACATCCCTATCTCCCATTGCTTTAGCTGCAAAAATAACAAATAAAACACGACGATGCGGTAATAATTCTTCTGGCGAACGCCATAATTCGCCTAATTGTCTCACAAAGATTTTGTGTGCACGATATTTATTTACTTTAGCTTCATAACCCATTTCACGCGATAAACCCGTTGCCCCCATCTGTTTTTTCTCTACATCTAACAACTTATATTTTTTAGAAAACTGCATGGCCGTTAACGCCATTGCCCATCGGCCTTTTTGAATATCTTGTTTGACTAAATCTAAGCCAAAAACCACATTGGCATAAGGCCAATTGTCTAACTCTTGCTTTAACAAAGATTTCATATTAAAAGTTGAACAAAAACGTGTCGCGGCACTGGCACGATAAACCCGTATGGCCAATAAAATAAGAATAACCCCAAAAGGATAACGTAAATAACGCCCTACTTCCGCAGCCACAGCAATCAGTTGGCCCAAAGTCACATTTTGTGGCGCAGCATATGCGATGGCATTTTTTAGCGGTAATATACTAGCGGTAAATAAGCCTATGAAACTTGCTTCCCAAAATTTTATTTGTAGTATCACCGTCACGATTGCAACATGAAAGAAATACCAGACAAATATACAACCAATTACAAGGGCTGCTATGATCCACAACAGATCCATTCCATTGTCGCCTTGCCCTTGTCCTTGTCCGCCTTGTGGTGATGCCATAGTCGCTATACCTCAATTAATTTGTCTTTTTGTACCCAATAAACTTTATCTCTATGCTTAAATTGGCGCAATTGAGACAATTCAATTTTTTGTATGGTTA
>JAJXVQ010000141.1 GCA_021782065.1 Pseudomonadota bacterium | reverse complement strand
CGCCCAAACTCAACAAGTAGGCCCTATTAAGACGGCCTTATCGACTAAACCTTTGAAACACTGTTTGGCCATGCCAGTTTATTATCCCGATCAAGGTGAATTTTTAAAAACTGCTTTTGATGCTTGGGCACAAGCACATAAGCTACCCCCTTTGCCAGTTGCCAGCAAAACTGAGCAGCGCATCGTAACACCTACTGCAACGCTCACTTTATACAGCACAGACAGTTCACGCATATTATCGTCTAACTCTACCGTGGCACGTTATCATCGTTATGAATCTAATTATAGCTATGCCAGCATCACCTTTCAGTATGAAGCCGTTTCCTGCCAACCCGATACCTATGAGCATAACTTATACGATTTAGATGACGATATCCTTTTTGTTTATCCTAGACAATGGGATATTGAAAAAAACTATCTACAACAATTAAGCGAGCGTGGCGTTTATCGTTTTGATGAGAAAAGCCCTGTTTTCGTGAAAAAGGATTACGCACATTATTTCCATGTAGGCGATAGCAAAGCAGATGTGTCTCATTTTTTAGCCTCGGCAGAGCAAGAGTTACCACCCTTAGGATGGGATATCGTTTACGATCCAAGTTTCATCTATGCCCCTGCCGCTGTCTATGATGATTGGTATGGCGAAATCAAGGAAAGCACCAAAAAAGATTGGTTCTCTTTAGAAGTCGGTATTGTGATCGACGATGAAAAAGTTAATTTGATCCCAGTGTTGGCAAAGTTGTTACAAACCAATTATGCGAATTCCAGTTTGGCTGCTATTTTAGACCTAGACCCCAATGAATTATTAGAACTCATTTTAGACGACGGCAAAAAAATAGCGATACCTATGCATCGCTTTCAAGCCATTTTATTGACCTTAACTGAAATTTATGACAAAACCAATTTAAAAGACAATGAATTGCCTATCAATGCTTTATTCGCTTCGCAACTCATAGGTCACAAGGAAAACTTCTCTTTACCACAAATACAATGGCAAATACCGCCCGAATTACAACATCTCAGTCAAAAATGGCATGCTTTTCCTTTATCTAAAGATATATTGCATCCCACCGATAGTTTTAAAGGTGAACTTAGGCATTATCAATTGGAAGGCTTAACTTGGTTGCAATTCTTAAGAAAACACAGTTTAGCAGGCATTCTAGCGGACGATATGGGCTTGGGTAAAACGGTGCAAACGCTAGCACATTTGGCGATGGAAAAGGATCTAGGCCGTGCTAAGAAGCCCATCTTAATTATCTCACCTACAAGCTTGGTGACTAACTGGCACAGTGAAATCAAAAAATTCACTCCCAGTTTAAGCGTATTGATACTACAAGGCACAGAACGCCCGAACGAAAAAGAGGTATTAGCGCAACATGATATTATCCTGACGACTTATTCCGTCATCTTGCACGATCAACCCTTGCTAGAACAATTGTCTTATTACTACATCATTCTAGATGAAGCGCAGTGGATCAAAAACGCCAACACCAAAGCCTTTGCCACCGTGACACAATTAGAAACCGAACACCGTTTGTGTCTAACCGGCACGCCTATGGAAAACCACTTAGGTGAACTATGGTCTTTATTCCATTTCTTATTACCCGGTTATTTAGGCAATCAAAAATCATTTAATAAACTATTCAGGCAGCCTATTGAAAGAGACAACGATGCAGCCCGCAGGCTAGCCTTACAAAAACGCATTGCACCCTTTTTATTACGCCGTGCTAAAAGTGTGGTCGCGGCTGATTTACCGCCCAAAAATGAAATGATACAATTAATTGATATGAACGAAGAGCAAGCGACTCTTTATGAAAGCATCCGGTTGAGTGTTGGTAACAAAATACAGAAAATACTGGCACAAAAAGGTTTTGCGCAAAGTCATATTGAAATCTTAGATGCACTATTAAAACTACGCCAAGCGTGTTGTGACCCCCGCTTAGTCAAATTAGCCTCAGCACAAAGTATTGCACAATCCGCTAAATTAGAATATCTGCTGTCGATCTTGCCCGAAATGATAGAAGAAGGCCGCAAAATATTGTTGTTCTCCACCTTCACCAGTATGTTGAGTTTAATTGAACCCGAATTAAAGACATTGGGCATTCCTTATGTTTTATTAACGGGTAATACCAAAGATCGACAGACCCCAGTGAGCCGCTTTCAAAATGGCGAAGTGCCGCTATTCTTATTGAGCTTAAAAGCCGGTGGCACAGGCTTAAACTTAACTGCTGCCGATACCGTGATCCATTATGACCCGTGGTGGAACCCTGCCGCCGAAAACCAGGCCAGCGATCGTGCTCATCGTATAGGACAAAACAAAGCGGTTTTTATCTATAAACTGATTACCCGAGGTTCCGTAGAAGAAAAGATCATCCATCTGCAGCAAAAAAAGCAAATGCTATTAAACGACATCTTCGCCAATGATGCCTCTGCCGGCGGCCGACTAGAAGCCAGCGACCTGCAGTATCTGTTGGCGCCTATGGAATAACACTTGTAGCTCACTTCAAAATAGGTTAGCCTAGACAAATGGATTATTGCTAAAAAAGGCCTATTATGAAACGACTCATTATTTTCAGTTTTTTGCTTCTGATTCTGCCCGCCATTATCGTCCTTATGATGTGGTTTCCCCTTAAATTCATCATAGTTGCGGGGATATTGCTCGTCATTATCGGCGCTTATGACTTACTACAAACCAAGCATGCCATTTTGCGCAATTTCCCTATTTTGGGGCACCTACGCTTTATACTGGAAACAATCCGTCCTGAAATACAACAATACTTTATAGCGACTAATCAAAGTGAGCGCCCTTTTAGCCGCGCAGTCCGTGCCCTAGTCTACCAACGAGCCAAGAATGAACGCGATACTGAGCCTTTTGGTACACAAAATGACGTACGCACACCAGGCTATTTTTCTATACGCCATTCATTATCCCCCACACACTTAAGCAATGATGAAAGCTATATCATGGTAGGTGGCCCACAATGCAGCCAACCGTACTATGCCTCGCGCCTGAATGTGT
>JAJXVQ010000140.1 GCA_021782065.1 Pseudomonadota bacterium | reverse complement strand
TTGCAAAAAGAATTATGGCAAAAAGGCTTTAGACATTTAAATACCCGCTCAGATTCAGAAGTATTACTGAATGTCTTTGCGGAAGAATTGCAACGTGTGGCCGTAGGCGAGTTAACACCCGAAAAACTATTTCAGGCCGTGCGTCAACTGCATCCTAGATGCAAAGGCGCCTATGCGGTCATCGTGCTGATTGCTGGGTATGGGTTATTAGCCTTTCGCGATCCTTATGGCATCAGGCCTTTGTCCTTGGGTGTAAGACAAAATGATAATGCTACGCCCGATTATCTTTTTGCCTCTGAAACCGTGGCTTTAGATAGCCTAGGTTTTCAACTATTAGACGATGTAGCTCCAGGTGAAGCTGTTTTTATCAGTGTAGATGGGCAGATGCAGCGGCAACAATGCGCCAAGCACCCGCAACTATCACCGTGTTTATTTGAATTTGTTTATTTATCACGACCCGATTCCATCATGTCTAAGATATTGGTGTATAAGGTTCGTTTGAAGTTAGGTGAATATCTAGCTGAAAAGTTATTGCGCGTATGGCCTAATCACGATATCGATGTGGTTATGCCCGTACCTGAAACCAGCCGTACAGCAGCGTATGCTATGTCCTTGCGTTTGGGGTTAAAATACCGCGAAGGTTTGGTTAAAAACCATTACATAGGCCGTACCTTTATTATGCCCGGTCAGGCAATACGCCGTAAGTCGGTGCAACGTAAATTAAATGCTATCGATTTGGAATTTCAGGGTAAGAATGTATTATTGGTCGATGATTCTATTGTGCGTGGCACGACCTCGAAGGAAATTATCGAGCTGGCACGTGCGGCCGGGGCCAAAAAAGTTTATTTTGCTTCTGCAGCGCCGGAAGTCGTTGCACCTAATGTGTATGGTATCGATATGCCGCGAGCGAGCGATCTAATTGCTCATGGTCGCAGTGTAGAGGAAATCAAAACTTTGCTCGGAGCGGACGGTTTGATTTTCCAAGATCTCAAAGATTTAATTGCCGCAGCGCGTGAAGGTAATCCTGCTATTACCCGTTTTGAAGATTCCGTATTTAGCGGCGATTATATTACCGGCGATATCGATGCCGAGTATTTAGAGGCACTAGCGCATGCGAGAGGGTAGCGAGTCGGTTTCATTAATGTTTATTCTTTCTAAAACGTTGTCATCCTCGACCAGGCCGCGAGGCCGCAGTCGGGGATCCAGGGAAAACTTGATTTGAAACTGGATCCCCGGCCTTCGGCCGAGGATGACAATGTGCTGGATTCCCGACCTTTTTTATGATATTGACAAAAGTGCAACCTTAAACCAAACGACAGCCTACATCCTTCTCCCATACCAATACATGAGCCCCATCATGCCAGTCACTGAGGGTGACGCGGGTAAAGGCGCGGTGATCTCGATAGCAAATATGATAACCCGGCCTATGTGTATGCCCATGGATTAGTACAGTGCTATGGGCTTGTTTCATAGCCGCGAGAGCAGCATCGGTGACGATATCCATTTTCACAGAATCTATGGTTTGTACATAATTTTTACTTTTCTGGCGGGCTTTTCGTGCCATTTTACGACGCAGCCATAAAGGCAGAGCTAAAAATAAGCGTTGTAGCCAGTGACTATTGGCATAATGACGCCAACGTTGATAGGCCAAGTCGCCTGTACACAATAAATCCCCGTGACTTAACAACACCGGAATACCATAAAAATCAACGATATGGGGGTCAGAAAGCAGAGTCCAGTCCACGCGCTTGGCGAAGTCTTTACCCAATAGAAAATCACGGTTTCCCGGCATAAAATAAAGCTTTATACCCAGTTGATGCCAGGCCTGTAGCTCGGCAACGGTGGCTTCTACAAAAGCATTATTGTCGTCATCACCCACCCAAGCTTCGAAAAAGTCCCCTAAAATGTATAAGTCGGAACAATTCTCGGCCCATTTTTGCCTCAATGCAGTTAAAGCGGCCAAGCCTTCTGGCTCCGCTGGGTTTAAGTGTAGGTCAGAAATGACGAGTATAGACATGTTGTATTCGCTGCAATCTCAAGTATAATATACTCTTCGCATTTGATTTTTAGGGGGTGTTGCCTTCGCCCATCTCACACAAGTCATGTATGAATACATACACTCCTTGTGCTCGAGGGCTAGGCGCCTACCCTAAAAACCAACTGCTGTGAGTATACGTCAATAATTAAAGCATTCTAAAGTATAAGAGTATGTTATGCAAACATTGCCCCTAAAGTTCCGTTTTTGCCCCAGTCCCACTGGTTTGATTCACTTCGGTAATGTACGTACGGCGTTGTTCAACGCCTTATTGGCACAAAAACTGCAAGGGACATTTTTATTGCGTATTGAAGATACCGATAAAGAGCGTTCTAAAAGCGAATATACCGAAGCATTGATGGCCGATCTGCATTGGTTAGGATTAGAGTGGCAAGAAGGCCCTGAAGTCGGTGGCAACAACGGTCCCTACTGGCAATCAGAACGCCAAGCCATTTACGATACCGATTATCAACGCTTAGGGTTAAATGCTTATCCCTGCTTTTGCAGCGACGAAGATTTAGAAGCAATGCGTAAGGTGCAACGTTCTCAAGGTCTACCACCGCGTTATGCAGGTACTTGCAGACATTTATCTGCTGAAGATATCAAAGCTAGAATTGCTGCGGGTAAAAAACCTGCATTGCGTTTTAGAATGCCAGATGGCGAAGCAGTAGAATTTACGGATTTAGCCAAGGGACCACAACGCTTTTTAACGGATGATATAGGCGACTTTATCATACGTCGCGCCGATGGTACCGCACCTTTCATGTATTGCAACGCGATAGACGATGCTATGATGGGTGTAACCCATGTAGTCCGTGGTGAAGATCACTTAACCAACACGCCGCGACAAATATTGATTTTGCAAGCACTGGGTTTAAGAGTACCGCAATATTGCCATATTTCCTTGATCATGGGCGCAGACCATACCCCTTTGTCTAAACGCAATGGCAGCCGTAATATACAAACATTACGTAAAGAAGGCTATTTACCCT
>JAJXVQ010000020.1 GCA_021782065.1 Pseudomonadota bacterium | reverse complement strand
GTATACCCATTCATCCGCTCCCTGACGGTCACGGCTCAATGTATCGTTTATAACCGAGCCGCGACCGTCAGGGAGCGGATAGAAAGAGTAGATATATTTAATGAACTACTTCTGCGGCGTCAAAAAAGAAAGCAATTTCTCTCGTTGCAGCAGCAGCAGAATCTGAACCATGTACGGCATTCTCATCTATGCTATCTGCAAAATCAGCACGAATCGTACCTGGCTCTGCTTTTTTAGGATCCGTAGCACCCATCAATTGACGGTTTTTTAGGATGGCGTCAGGACCAGCTAAAACCAATACCACTACCGGACCGGAAACCATAAAACGCACTAAATCGCCAAAAAAGCCACGCTCTTTATGCTCTGCATAAAAGGATTCAGCCTCGGCCTTGGTCAAATGCTTCATCTTCATAGCCGCAACTTTTAGGCTATTAGCCTCAAATTTAGACAGAATTTGTCCGATAACGTTTTTACGGACTGCATCTGGCTTGATAATAGACAATGTTTTTTCTACAGACATGACTTTCCTCTTATATTAAAAAATAATGACAAGGCGACATTATAACGAAATGCGCAGGAAAATGCCAATAGTGTGTTTCAACATCAATGAAACTACCTTGCATGGTTCGCCCAAGGTTACAGGGTACCATGCCAGCCACGGTTGCATACGTCTGCTGACTGAAGATGCAAAATGGTTAAATACACAGTTTGTGGATGTAGGTAATACGCCAGTGATTATTAGGCCATATTAGGCTGCCGTCACTGCTTCCAAAGCCTGCAAAATGATTTTTGGATTTTCCTGCCCCACCCCGCTTAAGAGCCGCCTCCACAGGCGACCTTTAGGCTCCCCTAAAAATAAACCCAATAAAGGTTTTAGTAAGGGATAAAGACGCGAACCACTAGCCAACTGCTCGCTAGCATAATGATAATAAAGGCGAACGACTTCAGTGCGATTAGGTAAGGAAATATCTATTGGATATAAAGCACGTTCAGCCTTCGCAATAAGATAAGGATCATGATAGGCCGCACGCCCTATCATCACTCCGCTAAATTGCGGCGCCAAACATACTATATCTTCCAAACTTTGCATGCCGCCATTCAACACAAAAGATAACTCGGAAAAGTCTCGTTGCAATTGATAGACAGCATCGTAATTTAAAGGCGGCACCGTGCGATTTTCCTTGGGGCTTAAACCTTCTAACCACGCATTGCGTGCATGAATAATAAAGGTGGTCACCTTAGCTACTGCTAATCTTTCAATTAGGGGATAAAGTAATTCAGCTACTTCGGCACGGCCTATGCCTAAGCGGGTTTTAACGGTAACGGGCAAAGAACTCGCCTCTTGCATAGCTACAACACACTCCGCTACTAGCTGAGGCTCCGCCATTAAACAAGCGCCAAAACGTCCTTCTTGCACCCTAGGGCTAGGGCAGCCTACATTCAAATTCACAGCATCGTAGCCGTATTCAGCGGCTAAGCGCGTTGCTTGTGCTAATAACCGTGGATTGGAACCACCTAATTGCAACACCAGCGGATGTTCCGCCTTATCGAAAATAAGTAAGCGCTCTACATCTCCATGTGCCAATGCCATCGCGGTTACCATTTCCGTATACAGCAATACTCGGGGGCACAATAGACGCATCAAATAACGATAGTGCCTATCGGTGTAATCCATCATTGGTGCTATAGATAACAGGTGATTTTCTATGATGATTCTCCGACTAATGCAGTAAACTAGAATGACACAGGACTACTTAGAAGGGCGGCTCGCGGAGCCGCCCCTACAGGTGTTACGACTTCTTCTTAGGCATGTATAAATCGGTCACGGTGCCCTCGAAAATTTCTGCTGCCATCGCCACGCTTTCAGATAAGGTCGGATGCGGGTGGATGGTTAAAGCGATATCTTCCACATCGGCGCCCATCTCTATAGCCAAACACAACTCGCTGATCAATTCGCCTGCATTAGGCCCCACAATACCGGCACCGATAACTTTATGATTATCCTTATCGACAATCAATTTGGTTAAGCCTTCATCGCGTGCCATACTCAACGCACGGCCACTGGCCAGCCAGGGGAAAGTAGCAGTACCGTAATTCAAACCCTGTGCTTTGGCTTGTTCTTCGGTCACGCCTGTCCAGGCCACTTCGGGGTCGGTATAAGCCACTGAAGGAATACAGGTTGGTGTAAAATAATGTTTTAAGCCAGAAATCACTTCTGCTGCCACGCGCGCTTCAGCAACCGCTTTATGCGCCAACATAGGTTGACCAACAATATCGCCTATAGCGTAGATATGAGCAGCACTGGTTTTCATCTGTGTGTCCACATCTATAAAACCGCGTTCATTCACTTTAATCGTCGTTTTGTCTAAGCCTAAACGATCGCTATTCGATCGACGACCCACTGCCGATAAAATTTGATCAAAACATTGTGGTTCACTGGGGGCGCCCTCCCCTTCGAAAGTTACCCATAAACCATCTTTTTTAGCTTCTACGTTTGTGACTTTTGTTTTCAATAGAATTTGTTCATACTGTTTGGCAACAAATTTATGGAAAGGCTTAATTAAGTCTCTGTCTGCACCCGGCATTAAACCATCCATTAATTCCACTATGGTGATCTTACAACCCAGCGCTCTATAGACTGTAGCCATTTCCAAGCCGATGATACCACCGCCTATCACCAACATATTGCCATCAACCTTGGCTAATTCCAATGCGCCAGTTGAGTCGATGATGCGTGGATCATCTGGTAAGAAAGGTAGTTTTACTGGTCTAGAACCAGCCGCAATAATTACATCATCAAACTGCACTGTTTGCTTACCTTCGGCAGTGGTAACGGTAATCGTTGTATCATTTTCAAATTGCGCCACCCCTTGTAGAATTGTCACGCCACGTTGTTTGGCCAACGCTTTTAACCCCCCGGTTAAACGACCTACGACTTTATCCTTAGCCGCTTTTAAGGTTTGTGTATTCACTTTAGGTGCGGCAAACTCTATACCCCAGGATTTTATATCATGCGCTTCGTCTATAACTTTGGCGCTATGTAATAAAGCCTTAGAAGGAATACAGCCTACGTTTAGGCATACACCACCTATCGCTGCATATTGCTCTATTAATAATACTTTTAACCCTAGATCGGCGGCTCTGAATGCTGCGGTGTAACCACCAGGACCACTACCAATCACAACCAAAGGAAAATGTAATTTATTTGCTGTACTCACTGCTGTCTCCTATTTATTTAATACCTATATTCTTCATATCAATGTATATACTCATAGCAGTTGCTTTTTAGGCGAGGCGCCGAGCTCTCGAGCCCCAGGCGTATAGTACTCTACATGACTAGGGCGAGATGGGCGAAGGCAACAAAACCTAAGAAGCAACTGCGAAGAGTATATTTAAAAGCTAAGCGGAACACCTTCTACATATTCCACCAATTGTCTACAAAAGCGCGCGCCATCGGCGCCATCAATCACGCGGTGATCATAAGATAAAGACAAAGGCAACATTAACCGTGGCACAAAACTGCCTTTATCGTACACTGGTTTATAGCTAGACTTAGACACTCCTAAAATGGCCACGTCGGGTGCATTGATAATAGGCGTAAAAGCCGTACCGCCTATGCCGCCCAAGCTAGAAATGCTGAATGAACTGCCCTGCAATTCGGGTGTTTTTAAAGCTTTATTGCGTGCGCGCTCGCTGATACTGGCCAATTCTGCCGCCAATTCCAACACGGACTTTTTGTCTACATCACGCACTACTGGCACTACTAAACCATTGGGTGTATCCACAGCCACACCTAAATGTATATATTGTTTTAATACCATAGAAGCGCCATCGGCAGACAAAGACGCATTAAATTGCGGCATTTTTTTCAATACCGCTGCAACCGCTTTCATGATAAATACCAAAGGTGTTAACTTAAAGCCTTGTTTTTCCACTTCTGCCTTATGCTCGGCTCTAAAAGCTTCTAAATTCGTAATATCGGCTTCATCAAATTGAGTCACATGCGGAATAGTGACCCAATTGCGATGTAGATTAGCACCCGATAATTTTTTAATTTTAGACAAAGGCTGTATGGTAATAAGTCCAAATTGCGCAAAATCAATTTGCGGCGCAGGAGGGAATGCAAAACCACCACCGCCTTGCATACGGGATTGTACATAAGCTTTAACGTCTTCTTTTGAAATACGACCCTTAGGCCCAGTCGCGGGAATTTGTCTTAAGTCTAAATCTAACTCACGCGCCAATCGTCTGACCGCAGGACCAGCGTGTAGACTATCGGCAATAGGGGGTTGCACCGTTTCTTTAGCCACGGAGGCTACAGGCGCTACTGTTACTTCCGTTTCTTTTTTATCAACGAGTTTTTCTTCTTTCGTCGGTTTTTCTCCGCTTTTTTCTGCACTGGCTTCGGTCTTTAACGATAAGATAACACTACCTTCCGTCACCTTATCGCCTACTTTAATGTTGATACTTTCTACTACCCCCGCATAAGGGCTGGGTACATCCATACTGGCTTTATCGGATTCTAATGTAATGATCGGATCCTCAACGGCGAGCATATCGCCTACCTTCACTAATACTTCGATGACATCAACCGCTTCACTCTGCCCAATGTCCGGAACTTTTACTTCTATTATGTTTGGCATCTATAAACCTCTTAACATTTTACGGGATTTTCTTTATTGGGATTAATTCCTAGATCTTTCATCGCTTTTTGCAGCACTTTTAGCTCGATTGCTTTTTCATCGTATAAAGCTTTTAAGCTGGCA
The DNA here is from genome assembly GCA_021782065.1 of Pseudomonadota bacterium. The sequence continues at coordinate 9,352 of JAJXVQ010000020.1, read as the reverse complement.
TAAGCAATCGTATTGCTATCGACTTCAAAGAACTGGCGCAAAGCACGTCGGGTATCGCTGCGACCAAAACCATCTGTACCCAATACCGTATAAGAGCGATCATCCAAATAAGCACGTATGGGTTCAGCATAAGCACGCACATAATCGGTAGCGGCTACAATAGGACCTTTGGTAGGCGCTAAGCATTGCGTGACATAAGGCACTTTAGCGGTTGCTTCAGGATGCAAGCGATTATCGCGCTCTATGGCCCAAGCTTCTCTATATAATTCATTAAAGCTGGGAGCGCTCCACACTTGGGCTTCTACACCATAGTTTTGCAATAGCGCTTTAGCCGCAATCACTTCGCGCAGAATAGTACCGGAGCCTAATAACTGCACTGTAGGCTTTTGTGTTGCTGCTACTTTTTCCAAACAATACAAACCACGTATAATGCCCTCGCGCACGCCTTCCGGCATGGCAGGATGCAGATAGTTTTCATTCATGACGGTGATGTAATAATACACATCATCCCCTACACCATACATACGACGTAATCCCTCTTCCATAATGACGGCTAATTCGTAATGAAAAGTAGGGTCGTAACTGATGCAATTCGGTATTAATCCTGCCATGACATGGCTATGACCATCTTCATGTTGTAAGCCTTCACCAGACAAAGTCGTACGGCCAGCGGTAGCGCCTATTAAAAAGCCGCGTGCTTTTTGATCACCTGCAGCCCAGGCCAAATCGCCAATGCGTTGAAAGCCAAACATGGAATAATAAATATAAAAAGGCAACATCGCCAATTGATTGGTGTTGTAAGACGTAGCCGCCGCCAACCAGGAAGAAAAAGCACCTGCTTCTGTCAAACCTTCTTCCAAGAGTTGTCCTTTGATATCTTCTTTATAATACATCAATTCACCGGAATCAACAGGTTTATACAATTGCCCCTCTACTGAATAAATACCCAATTGACGAAACAACCCCTCCATACCAAAAGTACGCGACTCATCGGCAACAATGGGTACAATTCTATCTTTGATGTTTTTATCCTTTAATAAACTACTTAAGATACGCACAAAAGCCATGGTGGTAGAATATTCTCTATCCTGACTACCCTGCCAATGCGGCTCCCACAGCGGTGCTTCTGGCAACGTTAAGCTGCCTTCTGTCAGTTTGCGTTTAGGGAAATGGCCACCTAGCGCTTTACGCTGCTGGTGTAAATAATTTAATTCAGGAGAACCTTTAGTAAATTCCATATAAGGCAATTCTGCTAATTCTTTGTCCTGCAATGGGATCTTTAAACGATCGCGCATATAGGTCACATCTTCTAAAGCTAATTTTTTCTGGTTGTGCGCTGTATTCTGCGCTTGACCCACTGGACCTAAGCCGTAGCCTTTAACACTTTTAGCCAAGATAACCGTGGGGCGACCATTGTTTGCATCCACTGCCTGTTTATAAGCAGCATAGACTTTTTTACGATCCAAACCGCCATAGCGCATTTCAAAAATGGTTTCGTCCGATAAGTGTTCAACCATGGCTAATAAACGCGGATCGCCACCAAACAATACTTCTCTGGCCACCGCGCCATCTTTAGCTTGGAATAATTGATAATCGCCATCGTTCATATCCATCATACGTAGCCGCAATAAGCCTTCCGTGTCACGAGCAAATAATTCATCCCATTCGCTGCCCCAAATAACCTTAATCACATTAAAGCCTACGCCGCGAAAATGACTTTCTAATTCTTGGATGATCTTACCATTACCACGGACGGGGCCATCTAAACGCTGCAGATTACAATTCACCACAAAAATAAGATTATCGAGCTGTTCTTTTTGCGCGATCTGCAATGCGCCTACTGATTCCGGCTCATCCATTTCCCCATCGCCGCAAAACACCCATACTTTACGGCCAGAAGTATCTTGCAAGCCCCGATGATGTAAATATTTTAAAAAACGCGCTTGATAAATTGCTTGTATAGGGCCTAAACCCATCGATACCGTCGGAAACTGCCAAAAGCCGGGCATTAACCACGGATGCGGATAAGAGGAAATGCCTTCACCGCCCACTTCCTGACGAAAATGGTCTAGTTGTTTAGCTGACAAACAACCCGTTAAATAAGCAAAGGAATACAAGCCTGGGGATGAATGCCCCTGCGTATAAACGCAATCACCATGCGATGCATCGTCGACGCTGCGAAAAAAGTGCAATAGACCCACTTCATATAGGATAGCCGAAGAGGCGAAGGTTGAAATATGGCCATCCACGCCCGGAGCTTTACGCGCAGCACGCACCACCATCGCCATTGCATTCCAGCGTATAAAAGCATTGATACGCTCTTCCAGAGCTAGATCGCCTGGATAAGGAGTTTCATCTTGTGTTGCTATCGTATTAACATAATCGGTGTTCGTTAAAGGGGCATTCACGCCCAAACGCCGTGCCTTGTCTAATACTCGCGTTAAAATGTAATCGGCGCGTTCAACCCCTTCTTCACGAATTAAGGAAGCCAACGCGTCCACCCACTCCTGTGTCTCTATAGGATCAATATCGATTAAACTCTTTTTCATTTACTCTCTGCTTATTACTACCATCGATGTGTCCTGATGCGCCCACACTGCCAGGGCCACCAATGCCAGTACAATTAACAAAATAATTAATGCCCGTTGATACAAAGCCCATTGTCTTTGTGGCGTATCATTGCCACTTTCTAATGCGGCATGACCACATGCTTCCAAATAGGCTTCATTGCCTTTAGGCCCCGTTGTAATTTGATGCCACCATACCTTGAAGGTGCTTTCAAAACGGCCTGCTAATACAAAACATAAAGCTAATACACGCACTGGGATCCAATCTAAGTACGATATCCAAACCACTGCAGCATTGCGTATTTGTGGCGCATCCTCAGCATAAATATGCTCAGACAGCAAGCGTGAAAAACGGTATAACACTGCCCCTGCTGGACCCAGCAACACAAACCAAAATAATACGGCAAACATATTTGTTTGTGCCTGCCACAATAGGCTTCCTGTATTTTTAGGAACAACTATAGCCGCGCCTTCATGGCGTGCTGCTTCTTCTATAGTGCTGATTGTACTGCTTCTAGCGGGGATGTAATCGGCTGTTATAGCTGGTATAACACCTAAAGCATACAATAAAACAGCAGCAGCAAATACAACAGCAGCAATATTCCACGCAAAATAAACCATCATCCATTGCAACAGCGCAACCACAATCACAGCGGGTAACAAGGCCATCAATAATCCCAACACCCCTTTGCCAAAAGGCGTCATACCCAACCATTTTTGATGGTATTCGAAATATCGATTTAACCAGCCATAGTTACGCCCCCATTTCCCCATAGGGGTAAAACGATTCAAGGCTAAACAAAGCAACACCACAATAAGAATCATCATAACCATCGTCCTTCTATATAGATTAAAAACCCGCGTCCTTTAATAAAGCAAAAAGTTCCTGCCAATCAAAAAAAGGCCCGGGGTCATCTTTGCGCCCAGGCGCTACATCGCTATGAGCCACAATTCTACCGCAATTAATGGCTGGAAAACATCCCTTTAAGGCCAAACACAGGGCCTGTAAGGCCTTATATTGTTCAAAAGTAAAACTATCGGTGACACAACCCTCCAATTCTACTCCTATGGAGTAGTCATTGCATTGCGCACGGCCCGCAAAAGAGGACACGCCCGCATGCCAGGCACGGTCGTAGATACTGACAAATTGAGTCACAGCACCGTGTCTTTCGATCAAAAAATGCGCAGAAACAGGGTTGTTAGCAATGTCTTTAAAATAAGGATGTTCTTTTACGGGCAATTGGTTGCTGAATAATTTTTCAATATAGCCACCCCCATATTGTCCAGGCGGCAGGCTGATACAATGTATAATAAGTAGATCAACCTCCGTTCCTACAGGGCGACTGTTACAATTAGGTGAGGCAAGGATTCGTATATCGCTAGCCCAGCCGGTTTTTAAGTCAATGTGCATATTCATCATACGAGCCTCAGAACAACGTAGGGGCTGTCCGTGGACCACCCAGAATAGACCTGTGAACATTTTTAGATCTCGCAGATTGAATCAGCATTACCAATTCTTCAAGCGCTCTATTTCATTTTTCCCAATAATGGTCACATAAGGTGGCCCTTTTAAATCGACTTCACCGGATAACATAACTAAATGTTCATAACCTAGATCATGCAATTTTTTGGCGACCTCTAAACCAGTTAGTTTTGAGTTGGCATAATTATTATCCAGATAGAATTTAGTATCTTTGTCATATTTATGGAGATCCCTTAAAAGATGTTCTGGGTTAAGGTATTCGACTGTGATTTGGTCATCGTCAAAAGCATAGACCGCTAATGTTTTAGCAAAACCCTCATAATCATCCACGATAACGGCATAGACCTTTTCCGGTGCAGCATCATTCATTTTGATCAGCACTTCAGAAGCCAATTGCTTAGGCAAAATTCGGGTGTTCGTTTTGGCCGCCTCTTTTTGTATGGCTGGATCGGCATAATGGCTAGTGACCAGCATACAACGTTGTAATCCACTTTTAGCAATGACTTCTAAACCATTGAACTCTTGTTTCAACAGTTCATAGTCCGAGAGCAGAAAAATTCGCTCTTTTTGAGTCTCTGTCAATCTTTCTATAAAGGCCAACGCTTCACTACCCATCTGAAAATGTTTTAGCTGTAATTCTGCATTTTCATTTAAAAGGCTTTCAAAACGAGCATCCCAAGCACCGTGTATAGAGCTATCGTCATCTAAAATAGCAACGGTATCATTCGCGTTTAATACCATTTCTTCCGCAATCCAATGCGGGGCGGTGATCCTAGGAAAAGTGGCCGTAATCATAGTTCCTACACCGAGTTTAGAATCGATTTCTAACTCACCTTGATTCTGATCTAAGGTTTCCCACACCTGAGTAAACCCTAAGCCGTGGCCTGATTGCTTGCCCTGTGTCACAGCAGTTTTATGCAGAATTTTGTCGCGCAAGTCAGAAGACATACCCTTTCCCATATCCTGAATGCATATTTTCACCCATTCATTATCGGCTTCTAGCTGTAAACCAACTGTTCCATGTTGACCGTCAAAAGCATCCACGGCATTATTCATTAAATTAGATAACATCCGCTTAAAAGCACTCGCTTGTATTTCAATAAACGCAAATTGGGTATTGGGTTGGAAGTTATAGTCAAATTGAATAGGTAAGCCCTCATATTGGTATTTTTTGTGGGTTAAGGATTCCAGCAAAACAGTAGATACTAACATAGCCTGGCGTTCTTCGTGTACTATCGCTTCATCCGCGCCTTTCTTTCTATATTCATGTAGCAAGTGATTGGCAATATCGCCTATGCCCATGGCGGCTTCCCTTAGAGTGATGCGCCTTGCTTCTGGAATGTCCATGCACGATTTCAAGATCATTAATAAAGTACCGACGGGTGAACGTATATCGTGCGCCACTTGATTGGCTATTTTGGTGAATTTTGCCTCTTGTTCTAAAAGTGCTTTTTGCTTTTCATTCAGCATTCTTAAATGTTCCGATTCTTTTTGAGCATTCATGCCTTTGATGAGTTCTTTGAACTGCTCAGTAAATAATTTTGCCTCGTCATAGAGCAAAGAGAACAAGTCATGAATTTTTCTTAAGTCTTTAATTCCTCTTCCTGCTGCATGATACAATGCCTCACAAGCTGCTTCTAAGCGAGGCGTGCCTGCATAGCATGAACCACCGCGTATTTTAAGCAACAATGCATTTGTCCCTTCGATATCATTATTTTTTTCTGCCTGTTGCAATAAGGGGATATCAACTTGCAAAGTTTCCCATAAAATGCCTAAGACTTCTATTGCTTGGCTTTCAGTAATAGCGGAAATTCGTTGCATGCCTAAGACCAAATCGATTACCGGCAGACCGTGTGTTTTGGTCGAAATAGCCAATTCTTCTCGAGGCGAACCCACCCTTTTTGCCGGATACGCATTTAAAAACTCGGTGGTTTTTTCGGCACCTAAGGGCTTGGTGTTGGTGGAGGTAAAACCCGCGGCCATGGCTTGTTCATGTTTTAATGCGTCTTGATGTGCTGTCATCGCCACAAACGGTGTATTGTAATTAAGGGATTCCGTGCTGACTTTAACCTTGGCTACGATGTCGTTGCCGGAGCCATCAGGCAAGCCCAGATCAGAAATTACCAAATCATACATTTTTGAAGCTAACTTCTCTAGCGCTTCGGCTACGGTTTCCGCTGTATCAATATGATTTGTGAAAGTAGATAACAGATTCTTTTCGGCAAAAAGACAGGTTTTATCGTCTTCGATGATTAAAAGCTTGTGGGCAAATGGTTTTTCAGCCACAGGCCTTTTTTGAATGGTGGTTTTTGGAGCTTGCTTTGCCGCTGTCGTCTCGAATTTAATCGGAGACTTAAAATGCTCGTCAATTTCCACGCCTGGTTTCTTCAACTCTTCCAAAAGGGCCTTAAAAGGAATATTGAGCTTAAAATAAGTTCCTTCGTTTTCCTGGCTTTCTAATTCAATCTCGCCATTTAATTCATCCACAAAGGTTTTCACCACATACAGGCCCAAACCCGTTCCAGGGTATTTATTGGTGTTAGAGGCAACCCCCCGGCTAAATTTTTCAAAAACGGTATGGACTTTATCGGCAGCAATGCCTATTCCCTGGTCTTTGAATTCTATTGTTAAGAAACCCTTGCGCGTGTCTTGGTCTATCGCAGAAGCCGTCATGCTTAAGGTAATTTCGCCTTGGCGTGAAAATTTTACGGCGTTGCCCAGCAAGTTGATGAGAATACGGCTTAATCTGAATTCATCACTCACAATATGGGGTGGCACCGAGGCTGCTATCTTAAAGTGAATACTGAGATCTTTAGCAAAAACCGCTGGTTTATTGAGTTCAATCACCGATCGCGCCAATTCGCGCACGTCTAAACTCTTTTGTACAACGGGTTTATTATTCCCACTCAAATCTCCAAATTCAACCGCCTCATTGCACAGATCTAAAAGCCTTTTACTGGCATCAACCGCCATCTCTAACGTTTCTCTTCTTTCGGCATCCGGTTCTGTTTTAGCGACAATGTCCAATACACCCCAAATGCCCGCGCAGGGTGTACGTATATCATGCTGCATATTTTGTACGAATTCGGTTTTGGCTTGATTGGCTGCCTCGGCAGCTTCTTTGGCCATTTGCAGAGCATTTTCAGCTATTTTTCGGTCTGTTATATCCACAGATAGGGCAAGGATTCCTATACAATTGCCATATTCATCTCTTAAAGGCGTCTTATTAACTAGCATCATGAATTTAGACCCGTCTGGTCTTGCAATTTTTTCTTCTACATTGATGATCGTATTGCCATTAATTACATCTAAATCTCTTTTTCTATAGGTTTCTACTTCACCCACGCCCCAACCCAGTTCAGAATCCGTCTTCCCTATTATCTCTTTAGGGGAGTTTCTCCCAAGAAGATTTGCAAACTTATAAGTACACCCTAAATAGGCAAGATTTATGTCTTTCCAAAAAATATACGCGGGTGAACGCTCTATTATATTATCAAGATATATCCTGCTTTTATCGTTCTTATCCATAAAAGCTCCTTAATCAAGAAGTTCACCACAACAATCCATACAAAAGTCATATTCTCCTGTAAAACAATGCTCTATTTGAACCTTAACATTAGCATCTTTTAGAATGTCTAGTGCAATTTGCTGTGGCTCAAGAATACTAATACAACTCATAGTTATATCCGCACCGCCAATCAATAGAGGTTCTATCTTTAAAACCGCTTCAATGGTTAAGGGGATATTATGAAGTATATGTAACCCCTGATAAGGCTTGTTTATTTGTGCGCTTATGCATTGTTCATTTAAAAAGGGGAAATCTTCGTTTTTATATTTCTTCCTTACTTGTTCAAAAACTCCAAAATTAATCATAATAATTCCTTTTTTTCGTATAAGAGATATGGTTTAAATTGTTTAGACAGGGACTGGCGGGTAAATTTAACAACAATGGTATATTGTTAAGTATTTTTAGCAAATTCATACTTTCAGCGAAAAAAACATCTAGATAATGGGGCTCTGTCTCATAATATTTAAATTTGGCAGATGTTAATTCTTCAAAACCCAGAATAGTATAGAGAGTATACCATTCTTGAAACACACAACTCGTTAGTATGGATCTATTTTTTTGAAGACAATAGGCAATAGGTGCTTCTAATAGGCACAGCAAAGATTGATCACACCCATATTGTGGCAATACAACTTCTCTGTTAAATCCCACTAAATTAAGTTGTTTCTTTTTGCTAAAAATATCCTTGAGTTTTCTTCTGACATTTGCATATTCTTCTATTTCAAGGATTTTATTTTGATCAACACCACATATCCGAATACAGCCAATGGGGATTTGTTTCAGGTATAATAAGAACCAGATGCTTTCTTCATCATAATTATCTTCTAGCATAAAGCCTTCTTTACCCTTCACAATGCATATACCAGAATGGTTAACATCATAAATTTCCCATTCGTGTATTTCTATATAATAATGATAGAAAAGAGAACGTGCCTGATTAAGCATTTCTAGGCTATTTGCTTCTTTCACATAAAGTACCCCCCTTCAAGCAAGACCGACATTTTGGTTTTACCTCTTACTCATATAAAAATATAAAGCCTAACCATCCTTCCTTATGAAGCTAAATCATATCATATTTTATTCTATATTACAGTATAAAACATAACTATTCACGCCCTATGAAATAGATTCCAATAGCAAGGAATAGCAGTCCCCGCTATTGTAAGCCGACGAGTGTAGCGAACAAGACGAAAAGGATTGACGCGTGTACAAAGCGAGCGTCGCCATCGCTGCCGCACCCGAGAAAATAAGAAAAATTGCAAAAATGACTATGTTGTTGTCCATGGTTTATTTATCTCCGTTCAAAATCTAGACATCATAATCAGATGGACTAATACTTGCCCAATAATTAGCACAATTGCTTGTACTTTGCAAATAAGTTATAAGGGAATATTATAGCGCTTTTAGAAACATTTGAATTTTACAGAATTGCGGCTATGAGAATCATTAAAAATTTCTACGAAAAATAAGCCCTCTTAGACTAGATTACCTTAGCAGGAAACTGCTGCCGATTTATTTCCCTTGAGTATGCTTAAACCATTCTACAAAACTCTCATCTTCTAACGCATAAGCGCCACGGCTCGATTGCCAAATAAAGTCTTGTTCACGCAATATATACCCAAGATCTTTGAAAAAGCTTGCAATTTGTCGCCAAAGGGATCAAGCTATGGGGTATGAAGAGATTATATTTAACACCAGAAGAAAAAGCATATCTTGAAACTCGCCATCACAGCT
>JAJXVQ010000139.1 GCA_021782065.1 Pseudomonadota bacterium | reverse complement strand
GCAACGACCCATGTGGATGAAACGGTGGCAGAGGAAATGATGCGTTGTTTAACTGTACACGGTAATTTTGGTAATCCTAGTTCGGCCACGCATTTATATGGTTGGCGTGCGCTCGATGCCGTTACCAAAGCGCGCGAACTATTGGCTGATAGCATAGGTGCAATGCCGCGCGAAGTAATATTTACTTCCGGTGCTACAGAAGCAAATAATCTGGCCATACAAGGTGCCGCGCGATTTTATGCCAAAAAAGGCCGTCATATTATTACCACGACCATAGAACACAAAGCGGTCTTAGATGTATTTTATGCCTTAGAAAAAGAAGGGTTTGATATTACGCTGGTGTCGCCCAATAGCGATGGCATTATCAGTGTAGAGGCCATTGCAGACGCCATCACGCCACAAACCACTTTAGTATCCACGGCGTGGGTTAACAACGAGATCGGTACGATACAACCCATTGCCGAGATAGCCGCACTCACACGACAACACGGTATACTATTCCATGTGGATGCAGCGCAAGCCATGGGTAAAGTAGCTGTCGATTTAAGCGAGACACCTGTAGATTTAATGTCTTTTTCAGCACATAAAGCCTATGGTCCTAAGGGCAGTGGTGCGCTGTTTGTACGCGATAAGCCGCGCGCACGTTTAATACCGTTATTATATGGTGGCAAACAAGAACAGGGTTTGCGCTCAGGCACTTTGGCTACACATCAAATCGTTGGCATGGCCGCCGCTTTTCATCGCGCAAAGTTGCATGCAGAAGACGATCTAAAGCATATATGCAGTTTAAACAAGATTTTATTGCCTGGATTACTGGCTTTAGAAGGGGTTACTTTAAATGGCAGCTTGGATCAGCGCGTGCCGCATAATATCAATGTATGCTTTCAGGGACTAAATGCCGAGGCATTGTTAATGAGTTTGCCGCAAATAGCGGTTTCTGCTGGCTCTGCATGCAATTCGGCGCAAGAAGAACCTTCGCATGTATTAAAAGCTATAGGTCTTAGTGATTTACAAGCGGGTGCTTCCTTGCGTTTTTCTTTGGGACGTTATACTACAGAAAAAGAGATAAAGCGCGTTTTAGAGCTGATACGGTTGGAAGTGCAACGCGAACGTGATTTGGCAGGTAAATGATGTATAATGAACAACTATTAGCATATTTGCACAAAGCGGCGGCAAAACCCTTATGGCCAGAGGGTACAGCGCAGATATTTAGCAGCGAAGTGGGCGCAAAAGACAGCGGTATTTGGCTTAAATTGTGTTGTCAGATAGAAGATAACATCATCCGTGAGGTGCGTTATAGAGTAGTCGGTGGCGGTTACTTAATTGCCACGGCAGAATGGGCCAATGCATTTTTAACCGGGAAAAACCTTAGCGCGGCTGAGGCTTTAGATGCTAAACTTATAGTAGAAGCTTTGGCTTTACCGCCACAGCGTTTTTACTGCGCGCAGATGCTTGTAGATGCAGTCATGAAAATAGTATACTCATAGCAGTTGGTTTTTAGGTTAGGCGCCTAGCTCTCGAGCGGCAGGAGTGTAGTACTCTACATGACTGGTGCGAGATGGGCGAAGGCAACAACACCTAAAAATCAAATGCGAAGAGTATGAGGCAAGCGATATGAATAATAAAGTTGAGCAATATCAAACAGAAACCGTATTAGGTGTCATTGGGCGCTTAACGGTCACAGCAAAAGCGCTGACACATTTGCAGCGGCAAGCGGCGAAGTTAACACCGCCTAGCATTGCTTTGCGTATAGGCATGAAAAAAGCGGGTTGTTCCGGCGTTAAATATACCTTGGATTATGTTAGCAATGCTGAAAAAGACGACGAAGTCATTGCTATTACCCCTGATTTTTCTATCTTTGTAGCCGCAACGGCTTGGCCTTATGTACAGGGTAGTGTAATAGACTATGTACAAGAGGGCGTAAATGGCCGCCTTAAATTAAATAACCCCAACGAAACCGGCGGCTGCGGTTGCGGCGAAAGTGTTTATTTTGGCGATGAGCCTCATTAAAGCCATTAATACGATTGCTATGTCGCTGTGTGCTTTGCATTCACTTTTTTTGTGGTGGTTTCAAAGAAAGAGTAGAATTCAAAGTGTCTTTTTCTTTGTCTTTTGAAAAAATGCCTGGGCCTCCACTGGCTGTTACTTGCTGAACACTCTGTTTGAACCGATTTGCTTCTGCATCGCTTTTATCTGCCAGCCCTTTTCTTGCTAATGAGAGAATTGAATCAACTGTTGCGACAATAGCGTCTGGTTCTTTGGATGGACTATCCTTAAAGTTACAATAATCAGATAACCATTGAAACAATGGTTTTATATCGCCAACAATAGGCTCTGCTACTTGTTGAAACACAAATGGCCCGTTCATTGAATTTGAAAAACTTACGACAGAATCCCCCGTTTTCATATCCATAGCACAAAATGAAATAGAGCCAGGATTATTTCCCCAATGAAAGGCAATAGTCTTTTCTAAGTCGCTATAAACCCCTATCCCCAAACCCCATTGGATTTGTGATGTTTCGGGTGAAATCGTTGGCGGCAGCCCTGACAGGGTGCCTGTCAGTAATGTCGATTTAAAATAATCATTTTTAAAGCAATACTGTAGAAAGCTGATGTAGTCCTCTGCGGTTGTCAGCAGACCTCCAGCAAGGACCCCAGGGCCATCGTCTCGTAATGGTGGTAAAGGGACATTTCCCAGGTGCGCTTTGGCAACTTCTAGCCTAGTGCCATTGAGCCGGCCATCTGGCAACTGCCTAAAGGTAGAGTGCTTCATGTTAGCGCGTGTAAAGAAATCTTGGGCAATATCTTCCCACTTTTTGTGAATGTCTTTCTCAATAACCTGCTGTAAAAAATCAAGTGCTACCCCTGAATAGGTAAATCGGGTATTAGGTATCGCGATAAATTTTGTTCCATCATCACCATCCTGGCCATAGTTTGCTAGACCAGAATATTGCCCAATCACCATACGAGTTGTAAGCGTTCGATAATGAGGGTCTTGCCTAAGTTCTGGGGGACCATAGTCAGCAATATCTGCTAGAGGTGTGTCTAAA
>JAJXVQ010000138.1 GCA_021782065.1 Pseudomonadota bacterium | reverse complement strand
AAAACTCTCAAGAACAAAAGAAGCATCTACTATATAGTTAACAGAGATAGAGGAAATAGTCGGTAGTTCTTTACATTTCTCTTTATTCTTTTCAAAAAAAATGGTTAACTTCCCTAGCTGTTCTAATAGATCAGGTAGTTGTTCTACCTGTCTTTCAAAGGCAGCTCCATGATAAATGCTTAAAAAGCAGTTTAATGCTTCCACGTAGGTAAATGTATCCGCATTCAGTTTATCTAGCGCAGCTTGAACTGTCTCACAGAAAGAAATTTGCAATTCTATAAATTTTTCAAGTTTTTCATACAGTCCAGTAACGAATGCTCTATCTAGTTCTTCTATATCCAGTGTTTTGGTTAGGGTCGCCAAATCCTGTGATATTCCTTTGATTCTCTCTAAAAAAACTCGAGATGTCGCTTCTGCCAACTCTGCAAATAAACATTTAACTTCATGGTTTTTACCTTCAAAAACCCCTCCTATAAATAGATTTTCGTCTATCTCTATTTCTGCATAAACATCTTCTTCTGTCAGTAACGCACAGATTTCCTTTAGATATGTTTCTTCTGGGTCTTTTGATGGCGATGAATCCTCATTCAAGAGGATAGCGCGATTTGCAGGGCTACTTCCTTGCCCGGAATGCGACTCTATTTGTGGAAACCGCGGGCTCCAGCCACGAAAAAGTAAAAAAACTTTATCCGCGGTATGTGTTTTGACTGCTTCAGAAACCGCATAGAGGTTGAGAAAAATATCGGTGATACCGTTATACGGGCGATCGGGCTCTGTTAATAGTTTGTAATTTTGCGGTTTTTTGTCCACTCGGCTAAAGAACTTTACTTCATTTTTTCCCATATTGCTCTGTGCCATTGAAGCAGCAGAAATAACAGGAAATTTTTCGCTAGACATTTAAGTTTACCTTCGGGGAGTACAGGTAATATTAAAATGTGGGCTGTTTTGCGCGATTGGTTTTAACCTGGGCGCATAAAAACGTACTGTTCTGTTTATAACAGAATGGGGAATGGTCTTCATTGCAAGAGTCCTTCGAGTTACATTTATTTTTAAATTATTATAATATAGTAAGTAGCATTTTTTTAATGTAGATTCGTACCGCTACTTTACTTGAACACTCTGTTGGGCTTTTATAATTAAAATCCGTATATTCACCCCCCGCTTACAAGAGTATGATACGCCCAATGGCCCCTAGATGCAAGTCTGTCGCAGCGCGGAAAATCGCGGTTCGGCTCATCCGCTTGTAACCGAGAGTCGACCGTTAGGGGGCCATTTGTGCAAACATCCCACTTGCTTACGCACGCGGTTCGCATGAGCCTGAAGCCATTGTGAAAGAACCCAAAATAGACGGGCGCGCTTCGTTCGTATGGAGCCCTTTGTGTACTCGTTACTACAGACGTTTCAAGCCCGGGCCCGGCCCGACTCTGGAATGATCAACCGGCCTGGTTGCTGCCCCCGGACCTGACCCCCCAAGCCCAAAAACGGGGCCTTTAGGATTAACAAGATGCGGCTTCATCTCCATCTCTTGTTTTTCTGGTGGCTTTGGGGCTGGCAGTTTGCCTGTAACGATATGAGCCAACAGTCTATCCACTAACTCAGGATCATTTCTATCCGCATTTTTTAATTCCGATTTTTCTTTAGTGGTCAATGATGGCAGCCCGTCAATCAATCTATACAACAAATCTTCATTATTAGAATTGACAATAGCTCCTATATAGGCTTTGGTCTCCGAATATTTTGCCGGATCTTCTTCATCTTTGGCAGATAGACGCACCGCTTTTTGTTCTTGCTTTTTAAAGAATGCAACTGAATCAGCCAGGCTTTCGTCATTTTTGCGCGAAGGGACTAGGCCCCTTTGCAGCGCTAGGCCCATGGCCTGATATTCTCGTTCTTTATATTTCTCTTCCGACTCGCCGCTTCTCTTGTTTAAATTAATCTTGATGGCGGTAGAACCTGCCTCTTTATATACAGACAACATCTTTGCAAAACCATCGGGGAAACTCTTAGGGCCAGTACATTTTGCTCTCACCATGCCTGTATCAGGGTCGTGATCAAACGTTATTTTAAAACTACGTACTTCTGTCTTGCCAAACATCCCTTGCTCTTGCGTGGTATCCGTAGAATACAAGGCCGCACTATTTTGACCCACTAGGCTGGGGCTATACGATAGGCTCATTTTTTCCATTTCATCTGCATTGGCAAATAGTTTTAACATCTCTGCCCAAATGCCCTCATCTGCAGTATCTGCTTCGGCATCGTCTTCGTCTGGCAAGGCTATATGGGGATGTGGGTCTGCCGGCAGCAGTGCTTTTGCTGCATTGAGCTTTTTAAGCTCTTCGTCAAGTTTACGTATTTCGCCTTTTGCGACGTCGCCTTTAACTGCATCCACTCCCGCTACAGATGCGAGTGCACTCTGTGCTGCCTCGATGTCCCTTTTATGCTGAGTTAGAACAGCAAGCTGTTCCTCTATAGCCCTTACTTGGTCTGAAGGACGTGTTTCTTCCCGAACGGCCTCCTCTGCCGCAGTTATTTTGGCGTCTGTTTCTGCTATTAGGCCCCAAAGAACCTTTACTTTTTCCTGATTCACTACTGCCGCTTTTTCTGCATTTTCTAACGCTTTTATCGCCGCCTTAAGTTCGCGCAGTTCTGTTTTTACAGCCTTGCGCCTCTCCTCTATATCCCCCACACCTGAGGGCACAACGCTTACCTCTACAAGAGCGAGCTTAAGGTCCGTGTGATATTTCTTTAGCATTCCTGCATTGGCTATGGCTATTATTTCTAGGGGGGAAGCCTTACCTATGTCAGCCAATATGATATCTCGGCAAGCCTTTGCTTCTGCTGTTTTTTCTTCGAGATTGCCCGCTAATGCGTCGCATGCTTCCTGGTATTCGCCGTCGAAACGGCCAAGAACGCGATTACATTCGTCCAAAGATTCTTCTCCAAGTTCTTTTACCCTTTCTATTCCAATTATAGGAGGATCGCTAGTGCTAATATCAGCAAGTGCCTTGACTAATTCATTACGCCATTCTTCTACCTGCCCTCTATATTTATTTATAAG
>JAJXVQ010000137.1 GCA_021782065.1 Pseudomonadota bacterium | reverse complement strand
GTGCGTGAATATCCTATCTTGTCGCGTATTACTCAATTTGACTTAGGCGATGCGCGTATCGTGTCTCTAGATCTAGATGAAGTGGCACGTATAGGTGGTGCTGCTGCCGATAGACAAACCGGGGTAATGTATATGTTGGCGCGACAAGTAACGGCGCGTCACTTTTATCTAACAGAAGCTTCTGTGGCGGATATGCCGGAGGCTTATAGACAATACCACCATCAACGTATCAGCGAAATTCGCGAAGATCCCAAACGTTTAATTTACGACGAATTTCACCGTACGGCTAAAACACGCGCTATACGTGAGCAAGTGTTGGTGGATATGCGCGAAGGGCGTAAATGGAAAGTACAAGTCGGATTGATTTCGCAATCCATCGACGATTTTGATCCGGTGATGGTGGAGTTCGCCACCTCGGTATTTATTATGGATGCAGGACCACAACAAGCGGTGAAAAGAACGGCTGAGATTTTTGGTTTATCTGAAACAGCCCAAATTGCATTAACCCGCCGTGTACATGGCCCTAGGGAAGGGGGGGCTACCTTTTTAGCGCAATTCTCTACGAAATCGGGTATGAACACGCAATTGTTAACTGCGACTTTGGGCCCCGTGGAATTATGGGCCTTTAGTACTACTGCAGAAGATGCAAAATTACGACAAATCTTATATAGCCGTTTAGGGCCGGATAAGGCACGTAAGGTTTTAGCGCAAATATTCCCTACCGGTACGGCTACACACTGGTTGGAAGCCAGAATGGAGAATTTACGTGTGGAGATGGGTAATGTCACCCCTCAAGAGACTGAAGGGGTTATAGAGGAGTTGGTGACTTTAATTTTGGAAGAATATAGCAAAAACCCACAAGTTAGGTTATTGCCGGTATAGGCATTAATAACGGCTGAATGGTTATGAAATGAATAAAAATACGAAAAAATGAACAAAACCTCTTGCTTTTTGTTTCTAAGTTGTGCATAATATGCTCTGAACCTGTTTATACGGGCAGATCCTGCACTGATATCCCATGGTGCTGATTTATATTCTTGATTTTTAAGAGGATTATTAAAATGACACAATTTGTCGATGCCATTGCCGCAAATGCCGTTTCATTGCGTGAAAGCGTGAGCCGTGCGTTAGAAAATTATTTTGGCCAATTGGGCAACCAAAAACCTAATGATGTGTATGATATGGTGATGCGTGAAGTGGAAGAGCCTTTATTGCGTAAAATGATGGTTTATACTAATAATAACCAATCACGTACAGCTAAATTATTGGGCTTAAGCCGCGGTACTTTACGTAAGAAATTAAAATTATACGATATGCTATAGAGATTGAATCGTAGGGGGCAACCCCCTGTGGTTGCCCATCTAGGGCAGGCACCGGGGCATGCCCCTACGCGATTTCTTGTTCGTGATCTAAGTGCTGTACCGCGGTAAATGCCGCTTTTTGATCGAGCATCATTTGTTGTAATTTCATTATTATTTCTTCTTGCTTACTCACCTTGACGATGTAATCGTCTACCAGCATTAATGTTTTATCCAATTGATTTAGCTGTTGTTTATGTTGATTGTCCCGTAATTGCGCGCGACGATTTTTAGCACTGTGCTGCCAAGAACCTATTTTTTCATGTAAAGTGTAGATGGTTGCTTCTAAGCGGTGGCAATGTGCTTGGAACAAGTTTAAATCTTCTATATCGTTTGCACACGAAATCATACTTTCTAATGCGTACAGATCGCCGTTAATTTCTTCTAGCTCAGCTGCAGTTTGGGTGACGTGAACGTAGAATTCATTGTATTGTAGTACCGCACTCATTTTAAACCTCCTTGTAAAGTTTCCCACTTTCTAACCGTGCGTTGAGTGAGGGAACCAGAATACCCGCTCACTCAATCACTGCGTGTGGCTATACTCTTCGCATTTGCTTCTTAGGCTTAAAGCCTTCGCCCATCTCGCACCCAGTATATGACATAAGTACGTCACTCCTGGTACTCGCGAGCTAGCCTTCTCGCCTAAAACCAAATGCTGTGAGTTATTAACTAATCATTGTAGCGGCATGAGGATGAAAGAGGTGTAAAGCATGAATCTGAACAACCCCTTAAAACAACATGACACTACAAGCGTAGGCTATCTTTTTTATTTTCACAAATCATAATCGACCACTACAGGCGCATGATCGGAAAATCTTTCGTCTTTATAGATACTTGCGTTTAAAATTTTTTTTTCAAGGTCGGGAGTAACGATTTGGTAGTCTATACGCCAACCCACATTTTTTTCCCAGGCCTGTCCACGATTAGACCACCAAGTGTATTCTTCTGCATTTTGGTTTATAACTCTAAAAGCATCCACAAAGCCAACTTGATCAAAGAGTTGGGTTAACCAAGCGCGTTCTTCTGGCAAAAAGCCAGAATTTTTTTGGTTACCACGCCAATTCTTTAAGTCTATGTTTTTATGCGCAATATTCCAGTCACCGCATAAAATCGCACTTTTTTGCTGTTGACGCAGTGTTTTTAAATGCTCAAGATAATAATCTAAAAAAGCGTATTTCACATTTTGTCTTTCTTCACTGCGCGTACCGGATGGAAAATACAAAGAAGCTACGGTATAGTGTTGAAATTCAGCACTGAGGGCGCGGCCTTCAAAGTCAAATAAATCGTGACCTAAGCCCGAATGCACATGCAGAGGTTTTTCTTTACAATACAACGCCACACCACTGTAGCCTTTTTTTTGCGCTGAAAAATGGTAGCAATGATATCCTTGTGGGCTAAAGAGCGGATCGCTTAGTTGCGTTTCTTCGGCTCTGACTTCTTGTAAACAAATGACGTCGGCGTTTTGCTGTGCTAGCCAAGCGAACAAGCCTTTCTTAGCGGCGCTACGAATGCCATTGACGTTTAGTGTTATAATTCGTTTCATTAAGAGTACCCTTTAGGTTGGAATAAAAATGAACCCATCGTTGCAGCAAAAATTCATTGATTACGCGCTACAGCATCAGGCTTTACGTTGGGGTGAGTTCACCCTGAAATCGGGGCGTATTAGCCCTTATTTTTTCAATGCAGGCCATTTTAATACGGG
>JAJXVQ010000136.1 GCA_021782065.1 Pseudomonadota bacterium | reverse complement strand
GTTATTCCACCAATGTGCGCTCTATGAGTCAGGGTCGTGCGACTTACACTATGGAATTTTTGAAATACAGTGAAACGCCAGCCAATATTGCTGAGCAGATCATTAGTAAGACGGGTAAATAAAGTAATAATCATATAGGGGAATTATCGTGGCTAAAGAGAAATTTGAACGAACGAAACCGCATATAAACGTAGGAACTATAGGCCACGTGGACCATGGTAAGACGACGTTAACAGCGGCATTGACTAAGCGATTTGGTGAATTTGTATCGTATGAAAATATCGACAAGGCACCGGAAGAAAGGGCGCGGGGAATTACGATCTCGACATCGCACGTGGAATATGAATCCCCGAATAGGCACTATGCGCATGTGGACTGCCCGGGGCACGCGGATTATGTGAAGAACATGATTACGGGTGCGGCGCAAATGGACGGAGCGATATTGGTGGTATCGGCCGCAGACGGGCCTATGCCCCAAACGCGTGAACACATATTGTTGGCCCGTCAAGTGGGCGTGCCGTATATTGTTGTTTTTTTGAACAAAGCAGACATGGTAGACGATGCAGAATTATTAGAATTAGTGGAAATGGAAGTACGCGATTTGTTGAACGTGTATGACTTTCCTGGAGACGATATTCCCATTATCACGGGTTCGGCATTGAAGGCATTGAATGATGATAAGAGCGAGATAGGCGTGGCAGCAATAGAGAAGTTGGTAGAAGCAATGGATACCTACTTCCCGCAACCCGAGCGCGCAATAGACAAGCCATTCTTGTTGCCAATAGAAGACGTATTCTCGATATCGGGCCGAGGCACCGTGGTGACAGGTCGAATCGAACGCGGGATAGTGAAAGTGGGTGAAGAAGTTGAAATCGTGGGATTAAAAGACACGGTAAAGACGACGTGTACGGGTGTGGAAATGTTCCGCAAGCTGTTAGACGAAGGTCGAGCAGGGGATAACGTGGGTGTATTATTACGTGGCACGAAGCGCGAAGACGTAGAGCGCGGACAAGTATTGGCAAAGCCAGGCTCGATTAAACCACACACGCATTTTGAAGCGGAAGTGTATGTATTGACCAAAGAAGAAGGAGGCCGACATACGCCATTCTTCAAGGGATACAAGCCACAATTTTACTTCCGTACGACCGATGTAACGGGGGAAGTAGAATTGCCAGAAGGGGTAGAAATGGTGATGCCTGGAGACAACATCAAGTTTGTGGTGAAATTAATAGCCCCAATCGCGATGGATGAAGGCTTGCGCTTCGCTGTACGCGAAGGTGGACGCACGGTTGGTGCGGGCGTGGTTACCAAAGTAATCGCCTAAGCACTATACTCTTCGCATTTGATTTTTAGGGGGGGTAGTCTGCGGTCCATCTCGCGCCAGTCATGTAGGGTACTACACTCCTGGCGCTCGAGGACTTGCCGCCTACCCTAAAGACCAACTGATGTGAGTATAAAATTGTGAGAACGCCTTTTCTGCTCTTTTTTAGAACATAACAAGAGTGAAAGAGGTGTTTCTCTATTTTTTTTCTCTAAAGGTATACCACAGCATAGATTTTCGTGATACAATCGGCACCCTAAAATCGCAGTAGCCTTGTGGAATGTAATGCTAGGTCAGTAGCTCAATTGGCAGAGCGGCGGTCTCCAAAACCGCAGGTTGGGGGTTCGATTCCCTCCTGGCCTGCCAAAATTTTGGCAAAGGGCGGATAGTTACGCAAAATAATGCAAAAAAAGGTCTGAATAATAGATGAAATCATTGACTACCGAGCAAGCGCCCCAATCAGATAGGCTGAAATGGGTGGGCGTTGTTTTATTGCTGGTTATAGCCATAGCAGTGAATGCTTATTTTGCACAAATTCCAGGGGCACTACGTGCTATAGGTTGGATCATCTTATTGGGGGCGAGCGCTGCCATTGTAGCCATGACGACACAAGGGAAGGCTGTGATCGCTTTTTCCAAGGATGCGCGTCTGGAATTACGTAAAGTGGTATGGCCGTCACGGAAGGAGACTACACAAACGACTTTAATGGTCATCGTACTCGTTATTGTCATGTCATTGATATTATGGGGAATCGATACATTTCTAATGTGGGCTATAGGCTGGATGACGGGGCAAAGAGGGTAATATTGATGAGCAAAGAGTTGAACGCCGATACGCAAAAAAAACGCTGGTATGTAGTGCATGTTTATTCTGGCTTTGAAGCACAAGTGCAAAAAGGACTGAAAGAACGTGTCAAACAAGCGGCCGTAGAAGAACATTTTGGCGAAATTTTGGTGCCTAAAGAACGCGTGATTGAAATGCGCGGCGGCCAAAAGAAAATTACTGAACGCAAACATTTTCCAGGCTATGTTTTGGTTAATATGGTTTTAACCGATGAAACATGGCATCTGGTCAAGAGTGTACCCAAGGTATTGGCCTTTATTGGCGGTACCGGCTCACGCCCGGTTCCAATTAGCAATAAAGAAGCAGAAGAAATTTTACAACGTGTCGAAGAAAATGTAGATAAGCCTAAACCTAAAGTATTGTTTGGCCCAGGTGAAGTAGTGCGTGTTACAGATGGCCCATTCGCTGATTTCAATGGCGTGGTAGAAGAAGTCAATTATGAAAAAAGCCGTTTGCGTGTAGCCGTATTAATATTCGGTCGCTCTACGCCGGTAGATTTAGAATTCAGTCAGGTGGAAAAAGCCATCTGAATATACTCATAGCAGTTGATTTTTAGGCGAGATGTGTGAAGGCAAAAAAGCCTAAATAAGTAAATGCGAATAGTATAGATTTTTTGGTGGCAGTGCTGTTAAGCATTGTTGAATATGAAAACGGGGAGCTTTTAATATTCATAGCAGTTGGTTTTTCGGCGAGAAGGCTAGTCCTCGAGTACCAGGAGTGTAGTACTCTACATGATTGGTGTGAGATGGGTGAAGACAACAAAGCCTAAGAAGCAAATGTGAAGAGTATAAGCGTTATTACCCATGTAGGAGGTTATAAATATGGCTAAGAAATTAGTCGCACAGATAAAACTGCAAATTCCGGCCGGTAAGGCCAATCCTAGTCCGCCCATAGGCCCTGCATTGGGTCAACGTGGC
>JAJXVQ010000019.1 GCA_021782065.1 Pseudomonadota bacterium | reverse complement strand
ACGCGATGTGCAACTTAACATGTAACCAATCCATCAAATTGCAATGGCGATCTCCCCAATTTTCGATTGATGAACACAGCTACAGTATGCGCCAAAATCTTACGAGCAATGCGGCAAGTTAAATGCCATTTATCTCGTGCCCATAATTTTTCAATATGAAATCTCTCTGATAATTGCCCAATCACTGTTTCAACTAAACGGCGCGTTGATATGAGATGCCTAATAAATTTCTCGCTCCGTTTTTCTTGCATGTTAGCTCTAACGGCAGTTTGCAACTCAATATTTGTGGCCTCTTTTAACTCTTGTTTAAAATCAGCGCCGATTAACCCTTTATCCGCAATAATATTACCCTCTATTTTCCCTACCAAGTCCCATAAGGACTGGCGCTCATCTATGTTGGCCGAGGTTATTGTCAATGCGGTTATTACCCCTTGAGAATCGATCAATATATTACCTTTAAAACCAAAATAATGTTCGTTTTTTGAAGCACAATATCCATATGCCGCTTCACCTTCCTCCTTAAATAGCTTGCTAAAATAGGCTCTTTTAAACTTACAGGCTGGGATTGGAAAACCATCACACATATGCACTGGGTCACAGAAAACACCTAAATATTCTGCTAACTCTTGTTGCATATATTGTTTCACTTTCCACAAATTGGCCGCTTGTCTCACAAAATTGGACCGACAACCCAGTTTTGGGAAATACGCCAACCAATGATTACGAAAATACTCCCAAATCCCTTTGTCGGTATCTATTCCCATAAATTCCCCTACCACTTCCATCGTCAAAACCTCAGCATCGGTCAATTTCGGCTCAAATCCTTTGCGGCGTAAAGGGGCAATGCCTATAATCTTTTTCAAAGTATCCTCTATACAGCAATACACAGTAATGATAAAGTCTTCTATAGGCATAATGCCCTCCTTGATGAATTGTTTCTAGTAAAATCAATTTACATCAATGGCTTATGCCTTTCAACCCTTCTACCTTCTTAATTCCATTACCCAAATCTAAGTTGCACATCGCGTTTATCTCGATTTTTCTCTCTATAATTGCAAATAACGCTGCTATCCCTAAATGCTGTAATTCGGCTTTTTGATGAGGGGTTCCTTGCTGCACCCCCCCTTTTAATATTTTGCCTATACTCGTATTGATCTCTACGCTGCCCACTCTATCCCCTCACACTATTTTCTAATCATTTTATTTGAGCGTTAATTATACATATTTATACTTGCCTCGTCTATTGCCAAAATAGGTCCCCTAAGCCTAAAATACCCGACTCAGAAAACCGTATAGTGAACGTTAAAACAATGAGTTACACGCCGTGGCAGCCGCCGCTAGCAGCCAATACGCCACAAACCTGGTCGGGCATGCCCTTAAGCGCACAATCTTTGGCCATTAGCCGCTTTGCCCAGCAGCATCGCGGTTGGACTATCGTCATTGCCGCCTCGACCTTGCAAGCACAGCAATTGCTGGAAGAAATCACTTATTTTATAGACAACAAAGACCTACCCTTATGGCTATTTCCCGATTGGGAAACCCTGGCTTATGACGCTTTTTCGCCACACGAAGACATTATTTCTAATCGCTTGAAGATCTTGTCGCAATCACAACGCTTAGAACAAGGTATTTTGATCGTTTCCATCGCCACTTTATTGCAACGCTTGGCGCCGAAGCAATATGTCAGCGCGCGTGCCTTTTATTTAAAGCTAGGGCAAAACTTAGACCTCACTTCTTTTACACGACAATTACAACAAGCGGGTTACCATGCCGTATCGCAAGTGTATACGCATGGTGAATACGCCTGCCGTGGCTCTATCATCGACTTATTCCCCATGGGCAGCACAATGCCCTTTCGTATCGATCTCTTAGACACCGAAATCGACAGCATTCGTACCTTTGATTGCGACAGCCAATTGTCCTTAGAAAAAGTCTCTGCTATTGATATACTCCCGGCACGCGAATTTGCCTTAGACGATGACAGCTTACAACTCTTCAGACGTCAATGGCGTGAAACCTTCAGCGGCGATCCAATGCGTTCCCCTTTTTATCAAAGCATACAAAACGGCATTATTCCTGGTGGAGCCGAATATTATTTACCCTTATTTCACGCCCATACACACACTTTATTCGATTATCTACATCAAAATAGTTATTTCTTCTTGCCCGCAGACTATGATACATTCAGTCAAGTTTGCGCCCAAGAATGGCAAGATCGCTATGAACGTCGTCAACTAGACAACACTAGGCCTTTAGTGCCGCCAGAGCGCTTATTCATAAGTCCCGCTGAATTTAAATCATTGTTCCAAAAGATTGAAAATAAAAGTTGTTTGTTAAGCGATGCGATATTAGAAAATAGTACTTGTTTTGCATTGGCAGCGCCACCCGTACTGACTATTCATCCGCAAAAAACAGCGGCTTTGCAAGATATTATAGACTATCAAGAGCAAAATTCTACACGCTTATTAATCTGTGCCCACAGCATGGGGCGCAGACAATTTAACCAAGATTTTTTTGCAAAACAGGGCTTAGAATTACCTGCCGTTCATAGTTTAGATGAATTCTTACAAAGCACACTGCCCTTAGCCATTATCGCAGCCCCTCTATACGATGATTTTAGTTGCCCGCCATTACAAATCACCTTGATCAACGAAGCGCGTTTATGGGGACAAAAAGTCAGCGTAAGCGAAAGGAAAAGTACACGTCGCGAAAAACGCTACAGCGATGATTTTGCCAATCTTGCTGATTTGTCATTGGGTTCGGCAGTCGTGCATTTAGATTATGGCATAGGTCGTTATGAAGGTTTGGTGGTGCTAGAAGCAGGCGGACAAAAAGGTGAATACTTATTATTATCTTACGAAAATAACGACAAATTATATGTGCCCGTATCTTCATTGCATTTGATCTCGCGCTACAGTGGCGTTCATTCCGAAGAAGTATCTTTGAGCCATTTAGGCAGCGCACAATGGCAAAAGGCTAAAGAAAAAGCACTCGCTAAAGCACGTGATACCGCCGCTGAATTGCTGGCCTTGTACGCTAAACGCAGCGCTTTGACGGGGCATCACTTTAATATAGAGGAATTGGAATACCAACACTTTTGCCAAGGCTTTGCCTTTGAAGAAACTGTAGACCAACAACAAGCCATAGATGCGGTGATTGAGGATATGACAGCCGATACACCTATGGATCGCCTAGTCTGTGGCGACGTGGGTTTTGGCAAAACGGAAGTCGCCATGCGCGCCGCCTTCATCGCCGTCATGAATAAAAAGCAAGTGGCCATCTTAGTGCCCACTACCCTCTTGGCCGAACAACATTATGCTTCTTTTCTAGATCGCTTTGCCGATTGGCCTGTGACGATTGCAGCCTTATCGCGTTTTCAATCCACTAAAGCGCAACACGCCATTTTGGCGCAATTGGCTGCAGGTACAGTAGACATCGTCATCGGCACGCATAAATTGATTCAACCGCAAGTTAAATTTAAAAACCTAGGTTTGGTTATTATTGACGAAGAACATCGTTTTGGCGTGCAACAAAAAGAAAAATTAAAAACTCTGCGCGCCGAAATTGATATATTAACCTTAACCGCAACGCCTATTCCGCGCACACTGAATATGGCCATTTCTGATCTGCGCCAATTATCCATCATAGGCACACCGCCACCGCGCCGCTTGGCCATTAAAACCTTTTTACACGAATACGATAGCAGCTTAGTACGCGAAGCCATCTTGCGTGAGATTCATCGCGGCGGCCAAGTGTATTTTCTACATAACGATGTGTCACAAATAGAACGTATCGCACAAGAATTGCAAACCTTGGTCCCTGAGGCCAGCTTCCACACCGCTCACGGGCAAATGCATGAACGCGAACTAGAACGCATCATGGGAGATTTCTATCATCAACGCTTTAATGTATTAGTGTGTACCACTATTATTGAGACCGGTATTGATATTCCCACCGCCAATACCATTTTAATCAACCGTGCCGATCGCTTTGGTTTAGCACAATTACACCAACTGCGTGGCCGCGTGGGCCGTTCGCATCATCAAGCCTATGCTTATTTATTCGTACCAGAAGTTGCTCTACTCAATAAAGATGCGCAAAGGCGTTTAGAAGCCATCACCGCTTACGATGCCTTGGGCGTAGGATTTATTCTCGCCACCCACGATTTAGAAATTCGCGGCGCGGGCGAGCTGTTAGGCGAAGATCAAAGCGGGCAAATTCAAAGCGTAGGACTAACTCTATATAGTGAGTTATTGGAAAAAGCCGTTAATAGCTTAAAAAATGGTGAACATATAGACTTTTGGCCCGATCATACAGAAATTAAAATCAACCTACCTACTTTAATTCCCGATGATTATCTGCCGGATATCCATGAGCGCTTAGTATTATATAAACGTATTTCTGCCGCCAAGAATGATGCCGATTTGGATACTTTGCAAATCGAAATGATAGACCGCTTTGGGTTACTGCCTGAGCCCACGCGCCATTTATTTGCCGTTACTGCTTTAAAGCTAAAAGCTAAAGATTTGGGTATCACTCGTATCGATGCCAACGAACAAGGCGGCAAACTAGAATTTGCCGCCAAACCCAACATCGATTTAGCCAAGCTCATCGAATTGATTCAAAGCGACCCTAAGAACTATAAGCTAGAAAACGCACAAACACTGCGATTTCATGTTAAACTGGAAAAAAGCCAGCAGCGTTTGCCCTGGCTGATGCATTTTTTGGAAATGTTACGCTAATTAACTACGAGACCTAGTGAGAATACGGGCGAAGACACTCTCGCTTAATTGTTCTGTTTTAATTGCTTGCAAAAGGTCCTCCGATTTTTTAGACTCCTCCGGTTTTCCATCCCACTGCGCTATAGCTTTATAGCACCATTGTTCTGCTCGTTCAAGGTCCCTTTCTGTACCTTGACCAAGATAGTATAACATGGCCAAAGAATGTTGAGCCATTGCACATCCTTGTGTTGCAGACCGAAAACACCAACCAAAAGCTGCCTCCATATTAGATTGGACTCCTTTACCATGAACATACATGATAGACAGAAAATGCTGTGCCATTGGCTCGTCGGACTTTGCCGCCTTTAAACACCAGCTAAAAGCAATTTTCTCATCAGCAAGAGCACGTTCTTCATTAGTACGTTTTTCATTTTCTGTCTGCTTTGGCAGTTCTCTCAACCGTTTTGCACGAAAGGAATATTCGTTAGCCATCCAATATTGTGCCTGTGGATGTCCACCTTCCGCAGCTTCATAACACCAGGAAAATGCGTCGGTATTATCTTTTCGCAACGAAGGATTATGACTATATAATGAGTACAGGTGATATTGAGCATAGATATTACCTTCTTGCGCCAAACCTCTCAAACTCGGCAGAAAATTTTCGCCCTTTTCTTTTACCTGAGCATAAATGCTGTCAGCAGCTTCTTTCTCACTCAGCTTCCTAGGACGCAAACTACTTTCAAATTGGTCTACACAATTTAGATCTTTGAGCGGAGGGCTCATTGTTTCTTCTTTTTCTTTTCCTTTTGGCTTTTTTTGATTCAATTCTTCTTGTTTTGGTACAGAGTAAGATGGTTCTTTCTGAGCCTCTACATAGTCCATTTTAAACTCTGTAAATTCTTTTTTTAGTTCTTCTTTTTTTACATGATATACGATAATTTCTTCAGCCTTTTCTATGTACCCATATCTTAATTGTCTTTTAGACTCTTGCAACCATTTTTCTTCACTAGCGTCAACTTCTTCTAACAGTAAAGAAAAGTCCGCATTGAGATCGGCAGCCTTGTTTTCAGTTAAACTATTCACCAAGGCGTTAATTCCATGCTCTCTGGGTTGGTAAATTATCATCTGACTATTGGCTCTAGTTAAACTGACAAAAGTTTCATTACAATTCGTAATGAGATCATTACTTTCATTGTGCTTTTTATCAAAACTTTTTCGCCCATATTGTTCAAGGATTTTGTTAGCATCTTTGAACACATCACGAGAAAATGGGCGGTAAACCAGTACGACTTTAAATTGCCGACCTTTAATTTCTTCTGGGGTCAGTACTAATTTCGTATTAAATCTTCTTTTGGCCTCCTCTAAATATTCTTTAGGAGCAACAATTGCAAAACTTGGGCTCTCACATCCTGCGTCAAATAAGGCTTGTTTTTTAGCATCTATGTCTATGATCCAATGCACCGATCCTGGGGCGGAATGTTCATTTACTTTTACATCTAACTGTGCAATCTCTGTTTTATCCATTTTCCCGGTTAACTTTGATCGGATTTTCAACCATCCGTCAACCCATGGCTTAGCAGCGGGGAATGATCGATACGAAATGGGTAGATTAATTTCTTTTATCTCCTGCTGACGTAAAGATGGATTTTCTTGAACTTTAAAAAAACAATTCTTTATAGTATGGTAGTTTGAACTCGCATCTCTAACGCTCTGTAATGAATCTCTAAAGAAAACAATACGTAACCCTCTGGCAGCCGACCATTGAATGATATTTTCTATCTGTTTTTTAGACAGATCTTGGGCCTCATCTATAAGCACCAATGTAATTGCTTGTTCATCTTTGCTCTGTTCTTGCAGGTTAGCAAAATCTTCGCTTTCTTCCTTTATGCTATCCGGGCAAGCTTTATATGCTGCATAAATCGCTGCCCTTAGCGCCTGTTGCTCTTCTCCCTGCGCAATAAAACTGCCCATTCCTTTCTTCACATAATCTTCTTCATTCGAAATTTTTCTAAATTCATGATATAACTGCGTAGCATCCATATCCAAAAAACGAAGCTCCGGGGCATCAGCATGCGTAAAAAAACTCAACGACAAGGAAGAACTACTATGGTAGCCCTTATTTTTAAGCCTGTTTTGAGCCTTTTCTTGGTTTCTATATTTCTCCTTATAAGCCTGTGAATAATCTTTTAACCACTTTTCAAAATCTTCCAAAATGTCTTTTCGACTTTTCAATTTCTTATGGCCGCCGGTGGTGCATAACCATTCCGCATATGTTTTAAATTGTATCTTTTTTTCTTCTTTTCCATTTTCTTTGCCTTTTTCTTCTTTACATTTCTCTTCTTCTGCTTGTGCGGCTTTAAACTCTTCTGCCATGCATTTTACCAATGCTGTTGAGGAAGAAATGTATATTACTTCGCCATGTGGTTTTTTTTCTATCCATCTGGATAATAAGAACAATGCACTTGAAGTTTTTCCAGAGCCTGCAACACCATTGACTATACAGGGCCCATCTATCTCTACAACTCCATTCTGGATCGGTGACAATAGAATAAATTTTCCCTGATAGGATTTAAGGGCTGTAACTTGTGTAGTATCTACTGTCTGCAACATATCTTTGAACTGCACCTCCTCTGCACTCAGAGGTTGTACTTCTTGTTGATCTGAAATAGAAAATGGTTTTGGCACAGCGGGCAATGAACGTTCCCACTTATCATACTCATGGTTCGGTAAAGCTTTTACAAAAACTAAAACTCTCTTACCTTCTATAAATTCTGTGGTAAAAATAAGTCTACCTTTCTGAGTAGTACGAATGCTCCAATAATCTCTCTCATCGCCGTTATGAGCGTGTAGTTTTTCTAAATTAAGTGCCTGATATTGGCCCTCTTTTAGTTGCTCTAAGGCCTTTTTATATTCATCTTGAAGTTCTTTTGGAAACTCCACACCATCCCAATAATAAAGGGGATTTTTAGTATTTATAGAGCTGCCTGAACCGCTGGACGACGCAGCCTTACTTATTTTTTGCTTTTGCTTTTGCTTTTGCTTTTTTCTCTTTTTACCCATTTTACGCTCGCTAATTATACTAATATTATTATTTAGAGTGATTATTGTACAATATGTTGTTTCAAAATACAATGCTTTTACGGTTTCATGGTACACTCGCTGGGCCTGTTGACAATTAGAGTATATCCCATTCACCCGAATCCCTGATGGTCGACGCTCGGTTACAAACTTGTGAACCGCGGCTTTCCGAGCCGTGACCGTAGGGAGCGGATGAGAAAGTAGTTACAATTATGGAATATTGATTATGATGCTAAAAAATACCATTGAACAAGCTTTTGACAAGCGCTTAGAGTACAATCCAGAAAACGTGCCGCCTACCATACGCGCTGCGGTGGATGAAGTCATAGATGAGCTAGACAGCGGCCGTCAGCGCATTGCTGAAAAAATGAATGGGCAGTGGCAAATCAATACCTGGCTGAAAAAAGCAGTATTATTGTCTTTTCGCATTACCCCCAGCCAAGCTATAGACGGTGGCTTTACCCAATATTACGATAAAGTACCGTTAAAATTTAGCCACACTACTGCTACCGATTGGGCAGCCCAAGGCATACGTGCCGTGCCTATGGCGCAAGTACGTAAGGGTGCGTTTATCGCTAAAAATACGATACTTATGCCTTCTTATATTAATATTGGCGCTTATGTAGACAGCGGTACGTTAGTAGATACTTGGGCTACGGTAGGCTCGTGTGCACAAGTCGGCAAGAATGTGCATCTTTCCGGCGGCGTAGGCTTAGGTGGCATCTTAGAACCCGTACAAGCCGCTCCTACCATCATTGAAGACAATTGTTTTATAGGGGCGCGCTCAGAGATTGTAGAAGGGGTTATAGTCGAAGAAAACTCCGTCATTTCCATGGGCGTTTATATAGGCCAAAGCACTAAAGTTTATAATCGCCAAACGGGTGAAATTACTTATGGCCGTGTGCCTGCGGGTTCGGTAGTCGTTCCTGGGGCATTGCCCGCTGCCGATGGCAGCCATAGCCTCTATTGTGCCGTCATCATCAAAACCATCGATGCCAGAACCCGCGAAAAAGTGGCTTTGAATGAGCTATTGCGTGAGACAGAGGTACCTAATGATGGTTGACTTTTCCACGGCCTTAGAATTGGCTCAGGCATTCATTGCCATTCCTTCCGTCACCCCCGAAGATAAGGGTTGCCAGGAATTAATCAAAAGCAAATTAATTCCCCTAGGTTTTACTTGCCACGATCTCCCTCATGAAAATGCCCACAATTTATGGGCAACTTATGGCTCGGGCGCGCCAGTAGTCGTATTAGCGGGTCACACCGATGTGGTCAGTGCGGGCGACGATAACGATTGGGATTATCCTCCTTTTGCTGCCACTATCAACAACGGCTATTTGCATGGTCGCGGCGCCTTGGATATGAAAGGGGGGCTCGCAGCACAACTCACGGCAGCAATGACTTTTGTGCAGCAATACCCTGATTTTAAGGGCACGCTTGCCTTTTTGATCACCAGCGCCGAAGAAGGTCCGTCTCATATAGGAACACCCATAGTCTTAGATCATTTAGAACGCATAGGCCAAAGCATAGATTATTGCTTAATAGGCGAACCTTCTAGCAATAAAGAAGTCGGCGATACCCTGCGAGTTGGCCGCCGCGGCTCCTTGCATGGACAATTAACCGTCCATGGCAAGGCGGGCCACGTGGCTTATCCGCATCTTGCCGATAACCCCCTACACAAATTGGGCTTGTTTCTACACGATTGGACGCAAATAAAATGGGATCACCCATCCGAAGAATTTCCAGCAACCACGCTGCAAATTACCGATATGAGCACGGGCAATACCATGCCCAATGTGATTCCCGCCAAAGTGAGTTTGCGCTTTAATTTACGTTTTTCTCCAGCCATTACGCCGCAAGAAATTAAAGAAAAGACCGTTGCCTTATTAGAACACTATGGTTTACGCTACGAATTATCCTGGAGCGTAAGTGGTGATCCTTTTTTAACCGTGCCTGGCACTTTATTGGATTGTTGTGATAAGATCATACACCAATTGCGGGGCATTTTACCCCAACGCTCCACGGCAGGCGGCACTTCCGATGGCCGCTTTATCGCTAAAATGTGTCCCGAAGTGGTTGAATTAGGACTTTGTCATAGCGGCATCCACGAAGTAAATGAGTGTGTGTCTATCCGCGACCTCACTGATTTAAGTGAAATTTATTATGCTATTTTAAAAGAGTTATTATTATGATAAAGTAATCCCTCTCCCATCTACCCGTATCTCAAAACACAGATTGGGATGCAGGTTGCCCGTAATTTTGAGGTGAAAAAGCGGAGTTTATATGGGCATAAATGACCTTTTGCCAATAGATTTGAGTTATATACTCTGCGCAGTTGAATTTTAGGGAGTGTTGCCTTCGCCCATCTCGCATCAGTCATGTAGAGTACTACATTCCTGATACTCGAGGGCTCGGCGCCTACCCTAAAAATCAACTGCTATGAATATATCAAGATGTGTCCAATATGGGCTTTCTGCAAAAAATTATGAGTAACTACTATGAAGAAAAATATTGCTGTTATTTTTGGTGGCCAGTCCGCTGAACACAGTATTTCCTTAAAATCAGCTGAATTTATTTTAACAAGTTTAGATCAAAACGAATATACACCGTATGCCATAGGCATAGAAAAAGAAAGTGGGCTGTGGTATTTACAACCGAAAATTGCTTTCCCCTTAAAAATAGACACGTCCCCAGAAAATTTAGTGAGCTTATTGCCTGATCACAAACTCTATCACGTGCATACTAAAATGGTTAGCAATGTCATTGATGTGGTCTTTCCAATTTTGCATGGCCCTAATGGCGAAGATGGCACACTACAAGGTTTATTACAATTAATCGGTTTGCCCTTTGTAGGCGCTAATTGTTTAGGTTCGGCCGTAGCCATGGACAAAGACGTTTCTAAACGCTTATTGCGTGACGCTGGGATACCCATTGCGCCCTTTAAAACAGTGCGTTATCATGAGTTAGAAACTCTGAATACAACGGAATTATTAAACGGCATAGGCCTACCCTGCTTTGTGAAACCGGCCAATATGGGTTCCTCTTATGGCATCAGCAAAGTTAATACGGCAGAAGAATTGCATGGGGCTATAGTACTGGCTTTTAAATACGATCGCAAAGTGTTGATAGAAATGGCCATCATAGGCCGTGAGGTAGAATGTTCGGTGATGGGCAATGATTTTCCAGGGGTAACCAACCCGTGTGAAATTAAAGTCACGCGCGAATATTACGATTTTACGGCCAAATACGATGACAATGGCGGTACAGAGTTTATAATACCTGCCGTCATGGAACCCGTGTTACAAGAAAAAATAAAAGCCCTGGCCTTAAAAACGTATTTTTGTTTAGATTGCCGCGGCTTGGCGCGCGTTGATTGTTTCTTAACAAAAGACGGCACCATCTATATCAACGAACTCAACACCCTCCCCGGCTTTACCGCCATGAGCATGTATCCGCGCATGTGGCAAGCGAGCGGCGTAGAAGGACCTGCCTTGGTAAAAAAATTAATAGCCTATGCGTTTGAGGCTTTTGATCAGCAGCAGAATTGGGTGATATAAGCATTCTAGTATACCCATTGCCAGATTGCGATGGGCAGGCCCCCGCACCCGCCCTTATGCGAATCGCAGAGGGTTGCCCTCATAAGGAATCATTTACATCTTGAAATTGCCGACGCTTTACGTCAGAATAATCAACCTCTACGCGAGTAAGCAGATCGTTGCGTATTCTCTTCGCCCTCAATATGATAATGGCGTGCTTGATCCAAATGGTCCGCACGCTGCGAATAGGGCGCTAGTGCAATTAATGCTTCCAAGCGGTTGGTATTAATGCTATCTTTTGACGAAATTTCAAGATAATAAATACCCATTGAATCAGCAAGACCTTTGGCTTCGTCATAAGCAACAACTCGTTCGTCAACCAAATCGCATTTAGTTCCTACCAGAATGACTTTTGTTTCTGGTTTGACATATCTCTGTACTTCACTCACCCATTTTTTTATATTACAGAATGAAACACGATCATTCAGATCAAAACAGAGAACAAAGACAGCTACTCCACGATATACTCCATTATCCACATTTCTAAATCGCTCTTGTCCACAGATGTCCCAAATTTGTAATCCAAATCTTTGCCCACAGGCATTCGCTGTGTGCAGTTTAAAATCTACCCCAATGGTTGAGATAAATGAATCCGTATAAATATCGTCAGCCAATCGTAAAATCAAACAGGATTTGCCCACACTGGAATCTCCCACCACCATTATTTTTTTGCGACTATCTGCAACTTGCAATGGAGTATCTCCTGCTAAACATCTTGCCAGAATGGGGCCAGGATTAGGGTTTTGGTCTACATTCACTAACGCGCTTAGAATACCATCTACTGTAATTTCAGGTTCTACTGCGTTTCTGGGTTCTATGGCTTGGCTAGATTCGCTAGGTTCTGTAAAAAATGTATTCAATCCTGAACGTACAGCACTCATAAACCAGGTTCCCATGCTATTGTTGGATGGTGATACTGCAGGCCCAGATGAAGAGCTGCTGGACGATGCTGAAGACCTAACTATACTTGAAGGCCCAGATGTACTGCCGGACAATCCTGAAGACCTAACTATACTTGAAGGCTCAGATATACTGCCGGACGATATTGAAGGCCTAGAGGCACTGCTGGACGATGATGAAGACCCAGATATATTATTAGATATAGAAACAATATTTAATTCAATATTAGACCGTTTACAGATCTGGGTAAGAATTTCGCCGATTATTTCATGCTCTGGCTTCCCCAGATTTTTGGTATTTCCTTGATATTCTTTGCTATTAAAGATATGTTGATAAATACATTTTAAATACTCTACTGTCTCTATAGGGTGAATTCCAATTTCTGCAGCGATTTTTTCACACAAGCTTTGGGAGTCGATAGGCTCCTGTGAGCCTAACAAGTCGGCCGCTATTGCCCGTAGCGCATTTAACACGGGTTGATATCGTCTTTGAAAGAGTATTTCTGGTGCCATGAGTCTTGGATCGCGTGGATAAAACGACCCGCCGTTTGATTGTAGATAGCACCCATTTTCTTCCATCAGAGTATAAATATGTAACAAAGTCCGTGCTTTAGATAGATCAGAGCCAGTAGAACAACCTTTAACTATTGTTTCCACTGCTGTTTTATTGGCAGACACAAACTCACTGCTAGGCAAGAGTTGACCTAGGTCAATGGACTTTGCAATCAGTAAAAAATTTTCTAGTTTTATAGAGAAATCGACAGCTTTCGGATCGTTAAGTAATTCAAGCATATAAGTATAATATAATTCTTCAAGATTAAGCTTTTCAAAGCCATTAAGACTAAGTTTTCCAAATTCTTCGGCACTAAGGTTTTCATTGAAAAACAGTTTAATTTCTTGCTCTAAACACGGATCTCCCATGACTTTTGCTTGTTGGATGGCAATCGAAGCATAAATAATGGCTAATTCACTACTCTCAGTCCACTGCGCTTCATTAGCTGAATTGATAGCAATGGCTTGTTTACTATAATAAAGTTGTGCCATGACAAAAGATGCATACGCATTCCCTTGAACAGAAAACTGCGTCAATTTTTTAAAACTATCTTTTCTGAGCTCTGTTATACTACCGAATGAGCCTGCCCTGCTGGTTATTATAGATTGAATGTTTCTCATCAACAGTTTATCTTCATTACGATTGTACCTAACCATTGTAGCTGAATGTTCTGCCAGTTTAATTCTAGTCAATGCACTATCTTGTAATACAATGTTGATATCTAAACGAGAGGAAAGTCTGACCCAACGCAAATAAGCTGTATGATTTTTATTGGTAATAAACTGCTGCGCTTGTTGCTGCATTATCTTTGCCAAATCATTCTTGCTCATCAAATTGTTTTCCACAGCATATTGAAGCAGATTTCTTAGCTCTCCATATTGCTTATACTGTACCGTAATTAATAACTTGCAAATAGCATCTTTCAGCTCCGCTTTAAGAGCATCCCCAAAAATATCTTTTGAGCACTCAAGTAAAACAATAGCCTTTTTGCCAAAACATTCCTCTCTGGCGGCTAAAACAAAAAATTCCTTAAAGAAACTCTTAATGTTTTCATCCGAAATAACCCCATGGACTAACAAGAGTTTCATATTATGAATAAAATAAACACATTCTGCTTCAGAATGCTTTCTGACATAAAACCGAGCAAGAATAGGCAAATCGAGAAGAAGTTTTTCTCTAAATTCGTCTAGCACAGCTGGAACCATCATCCAAGCCACTGTAACCAAGTCATTAAACTGTACAGAATCAGGGTTATCTGAATTTAAAAAATGTAGCAATATGGCAGGATAGATGTTTTTAATAACATCTGGAGGCAATGTTTCCCACCACATGCCTTCTAAATGAGATTTTGGATGCTTATTAATGAAGAAAATCACTCGTAATTGGTATGCAATCATATCCTTAAGCGCTTTTTTAACCTCTGCTGGACATTCATGTATCTGTTTTGTGACATAAAGCCCTGCCAGTTGTCTATATAGCTGAAGATAATCTATTTCATTTTCGAGGATATACTCAATTGCTTTTTCTGCTTTATCTCTTGAGTTATCATCACCCGA
>JAJXVQ010000135.1 GCA_021782065.1 Pseudomonadota bacterium | reverse complement strand
ATGCACCGCCAGCGACAGAATTCTT
This sequence comes from Pseudomonadota bacterium, assembly GCA_021782065.1. Next base: position 3,146 of record JAJXVQ010000135.1, on the reverse strand, counting down.
TAAATTGCCGGTACAAAGCGTCGTTGAAGTTGTTTTACGCTATGAGGTTTAACTAGCCCGCTATTTGAGTTATAATGCCTGACGCGCTGCTTTAGGAAAGGGGGGGGTAGAGGGTGGACGAGCAATTTGAAGACGACGAACAATACACCGCAGAACTATCGCCGGTAATCGATCCTGCCAGCGAAACACCGATCAGTATCACTTTGATCAACTATACGGCAGACAGCGTGACCGAGCGCAGCGATATTTCCGCAACCGCTTGCCAAAGCTTTTTGAGCGGCGACTCCTTTACCTGGATCCACGTGCAGGGCCAGCCACGGCCGTCCGTTATGCTCGAATTTGGGCGTTTATTTCATCTGCATCCTTTGGCTTTAGAAGACGTTATCACCTTGGGTGAGCGCTCCAAGACAGAAACCTATGAAAATCAGATATTAGTCATTTTGGGCATGCCAACCAAACAAGGCACCCGCATCATCAACGAGCAAGTATCTTTGTTTTTAGGCACTAATTTCTTAGTGAGTTTCCATAAAGGTGAAACCGATCCTTTCCGTGCTGTGCGTAGACGTTTGCATCATCCGCAAGCACCCTTGCGACATCAAAAGCTCGATTATCTGTTGTATGTATTGGTAGACGTTATCATCGATCGTTCTTTCCCTATCATCGATGAATTTGATGATGAAATCGAACAAGTAGAACAAGAACTGTTTGGTCCAGAGGGGGTGGAAACATTCCAAACCTTATATACCATTAAGCGCGAATTATTGGTATTGCGTTTAAAGCTGCGGCCACAACGTGAAGCTATACGAGCTTTGATACGCGACGATAACGATCTCTTAAGTGAACACACTAAAGTGTATTTGCGCGATTGTTATGACCACGTCATTCGCTTGATAGACATCATTGAAATCTATAGAGATATGACTTCGCATATGTTAGATGTGCATTTATCATTGGTGAATCAAAAAACCTTTGTTTCCAACGAAGTGCAACGTAAAGCAACGGTATGGGCGATGTTATTTTCACCACTCACTTTTATCACTGGTATTTACGGCATGAACTTCTTAAATATGCCGGAAACCCACTGGGCTAATGGTTACATTTATGTAATTTCCGGCATGGTGGTGATAGGCGTCGTATTAGCCATTTTATTTAAGAAACGAAAATGGCTGTAACAACAAGCGATACTTTAATTATCCGCAAATTAGCCTTAAAAACGGCGATCGGTGTTTATGCTTATGAAAAAAAGATAAAACAAACTGTCATTTTAGATTTAGAATTAGATTACGACATCCGCCCTGCAGCGGCCAATGACAATCTAAAAAATGCTTGGGACTATAGCGCCTTGGTTGAGGATTTAAGAATTTTATTAGATTCACTGCAGTGTAATTTAATTGAATCTTTAGCCGATAAAATCTGTAGCCATATTTTAAAATCATATCCCTGTAAGCACATACGCTTAACCTTGATTAAACCACATGCTTTAGCGGGCAATACGGAAGTGGGCTTGGTGGTAGAACGGTTTAAATAGCAATATCGATACGAGCTTCGTGATCTCCACTAATTTAGCAGATAAAGTATTGAAACATAACAACTGCGCGGAGTCCGTCATTGCGAGCAAGCGAGTAGCTGATCTACAATAGTCTCACTGTACGATGATATTTACGAAATAATAAAGTCGCACGAAATCGGACGAGCGCAGTGTGGCAATCCATCGTTTTAACAATGAAAATGAACGCTATTATATAGAGTGAAGGTTATAAAGCTCTGTGAGGTATATAGATTGAGTGTTTTACTGGATTGCCACGCTGCTCTCGTTTAGTTTCGTACAACTTAATCATTCTACTGTTGCTACTGTTCATATTTTTTATTATATATTCAGTACTCGTTTGCTCGCAATGACGGGTTCCGCGGATAACAATCGTATCGTGAAATTTTGGAGTTCGTTGAGACTCTACTACTATTCTATCAACGAATTACTTAACCTTTACAGCAATGACGGCCGGGTAAATCTAAGTTATCAAAATCATCTCAGATGTGTGGATACATCAAAAACCTAGCGTAACTAATATTCTCGGAGATCTTTCAACGTGCAATGACAAGCCTACGACAAATCATCCACCAACTTACTCGCACCTATTCTCAACGTACGCGGAGTTAACCACGCTTTGCCCATGACGGCGCGTGCTAAGTACACATAGGCATGAGCATCAGCAACGGTACGTATCCCACCCGATAATTTTAAACCTACAGCAGGATTTTTGCTTTGTTCAATCAATGTTAATAAAGTATAAGCCGCTTCTAGAGTCGCACCTACTTCAACTTTGCCGGTGGAGGTTTTAATAAAATCAGCGCCGCTGTCTATGACCATTTGTCCTGCCAAACGAATGAGCGCTGTTTTTTGCAATGCGCCGGATTCAATGATAATTTTTAAGATTTTATTTCCGCAACGCTTACGCACAGCAACTAAGAATTGATTGACTTCATGAAACTGACCATTGATAAAATCGTGATAGGGTAGAACCACATCGATTTCATCGGCATGCAGTGCTATAGCAGAATCAATCTCTTGCAGTACTGTGTCTAGACTAGAATTGCCCTGTGGAAAATTAACCACAGTAGCAATTTTTGTTTTTTTATCGGCTAGTTTATCTTTAACGCGCGCAATGTAATAGGGATAAACGCACACCGCGGCCACACCTTTAGCCTTAGTGCACAATTCATCTATGGCGTTATCTTCCTTTTCACCTAGATAGGTTAAATCAATTAAACCGCGTAAGAGTGCGACTAGCGCTGGCTCTAAAGGTGCGGCAACCGCAGCATCAATTGCGGATTGAGTTTCTTGTATGTTGTACATTAAGATAATTCCTGCGTAAAACCAAAGATAAGTTTTTGCATGACCTTCGCGGCTTTTTCGCCCTGATACAAAGTATCTTCGTGAGTCAAGGCCTCTTTGTTCATCCCTGCAGCTAAATTAGTGATAGCCGAAACAGCTACCACGCGTAAACCACAATGACGCGCCACAATGACTTCAGGCACGGTAGACATGCCTACGGCATCGGCACCTAATAATCTAAAAGCACGGATTTCGGCAGGCGTTTCGAACATGGGGCCTAAAGCAGAGATATAAACACCTTGTGCCAAATGTA
>JAJXVQ010000018.1 GCA_021782065.1 Pseudomonadota bacterium | reverse complement strand
AACCTTATTGCCTAAAAATGCCGCCGAAGTGGCTGAATGGAAATTGTATGTACAAAAAGGCTGGGAAGAAGGAACTCTGCAAGCCGATAATATCTTTATAGATAATTTAAACCGCTTAACACGCGATTATACTGGTATGGCTTTGTATCGCGCACTCTACAATCAAAAAATGATCAGCGCACCCTTTGTGGCCAAAGCCAATCTGGGTATTACTGGCGGCGGCGATAATCTAACCATTAACGATTCCGTACTGCGCATCACTGCCGTACCACAATTGAACACTGAAGCCAAAACGTGGACTCCTGCGGTCAGACAGCCGCAGTAGGTGTTTATACTTATTCTACCTCAAGATGCGAGAGCGGTACTTTCTGCGAACGCAGTACTAAAACGTTGTCATCCTCGACCAGGCCGCGAGGCCGCAGTCGGGGGTCCAGCACATTGTCATCCCCGACCTTCGGTCGAGGATGACAATGTGCTGGACCCCCGACTTCATCGAGAATGACAAAGCTTCGATTAAAGTTAAATACGTTTATTCAAATCTCGCATCTTCATTGGCGATAGGTTATATCACCATCAATATACAGTTACCCTTTCTTTAATATCTTAGGCAACCCCATTATAATGAAGATGGTTACAATATAAAAAATCACTTGAATCCCCATTGGTTTGTCCAAATAACCTAAAAACATATGCAGCAGGCGACCTAGAATACTGTCTTGCGCTAACAGCATAGAACTATTCCAAATGGGCGCACCTAGCGTTGACAATATATTGATACTCGCTAATTTGCCCGCAGCATTTGACATCATGCTGGCCGCAAGAAAGGTTAACATCCAGCGAATAACAGCAAAGAAATATTTCATTGGGATGCGTAGCATGCCGTAATACAGTAGTAATCCCGCGATGCCACCCAGCAAGCTACCGACAATTGCACCTTCTATAGCGCGGATGCTGCTAGTCTCATTACTGGCAATCAAGCCATAAAGAAACAATACCACTTCAACGCCTTCTCGTAATACGGACAAACCCACTATGATAGCTAACATATGCAAAGGCTTTTCACCTATGGCAACGGCTTGTCCTATACTTTTGGCTTGGTGTGCAATTTCTCTGCCCTGTTTTTGCATCCACAACACCGTATACATGATTAAGCCCGCGGTAACCAATAAAACAATCGCATTCAGTAGTTGCGGATTGAAAGAAGAAGTGAGATGCGCAAACACATTGGCAAAAATACCAATCAGAATGCTGGCAATAGCGCCCGCGGCAACCCCTGCAAAAATCCATTTTCCTCTATGCGGTACGCCCTTTGTAGCGGCCAATACAATACACAGCACTATGGAAATTTCAAAGATTTCCCTGAAAGTAATAATTAAAGCGCCTATCATCAATATTCCCCCGTTTTGAGTTATTGAGAATGATAATCATTCTCAATAAGAATTGCAAGCTTTTTTGTCCGCTATCTCATTCTACAGAAAGGTTAAAAAAAGCGCTATTTAGGCCGCAGCCGTGCAAATAGTTACAGAGCAGCTATCATTATGGTAAGCTCGGCGCATAAAAAAGGGGTATCTCGCGCATGTCTAAGTACTTGTTAAAACAAGAGCCGCAACGTTTCACACCAGAAGAAATGGATCTGGTCATTGTACAATGCTACAAATTGGGCGCCTCCGATATTACCTTTCAAACCAATGAGCCGGTTTTTGCCGAAGTTCACGGCGAGCTACACCGTTTAACACGACGAGTACTGAATAACTCTGAAGTCAGCGACATGTTAAACCATATTTACGGCCCCAACGGCACCACACAATTATTAAGCGGTCGCGATGTAGACACCCATTACGAAGTACGGCCTACGCGTACTGAACGTTATCGTTTTCGTGTTAATGGCAGCGGTTGCTTGGTGGATGGCCATGATGGCATCCAAATCACCTTGCGTACCATTCCAGGCATGCCACCTACTGTAGAACAGCTCAACATAGGCGAAAGATTATTAGCTGCCCTTACCCCCGATGAAGGCGTAGTGTATGTTACGGGTGCTACAGGTTCCGGTAAAAGTACTTTGCTTGCGGCTATCATTCGCCACATCGTGGAACAAGAAAACAGCCATCGTAAAGTATTAACCTATGAATCCCCTATAGAATTTGTGTTCGATGGTGTAGTGAAACCCACTTCCATCGTCAGCCAAGCGGAAATTCCGCGCCATTTACCCAGTTTCGCCGCTGGCGTGCGCAATGCCTTAAGACGCAAGCCTAGACTCATTCTAGTAGGCGAAGCGCGCGATCAAGAAACCATTGCCGCGGTAATGGAAGCTGCTTTAACGGGTCACCCTGTTTACACGACCTTGCACAGTAATGGTGTTGCTGAAGTGATGCGTCGTTTGATCACCACTTTCCCTGCGGATGAACGCCATGGTCGAGCGATGGATATCATCGAGACAGTGCGTTTGATCATCTGGCAACGTCTAGTGCCTACAGTAGATGGCAAACGTACTCCTTTGCGTGAATTTCTTATTTTCGATGATAACGTGCGCGATGTTTTATTAGAATCGCCTCTAGAAGAAGTCACCGCTACTACGCGCAGATTGTTAAAAGAATACGGCCAACCTCTGTTGGTCGATGCCGAGCGTAAATTTGTAGAAGGCCTCATCGACGAGCGTTTATTCCGTTATCTGCAATTGAGTGAAGAAAATGCGGATAAGGATGCGGGGTTGTAGGGTTTTATTTATATATACTCATCGCCAATGAAGATGTAACGGGTATATAAGCAATCTTGCAAGAAATGTTTCATAGGCCATGTCAATATTAGTATTGTCTATACCTAATGTATTTGAAGATGCGAGTTGAATATTGAAAGTAATCACAAACCAGAACGTTGTCATACTCGACCAGGCCGCGAGGCATCAATCGGGGATCCAGTAAAAACTGGATTTGAAACTGGATTCCCGACTGCGTCGAGAATGACAAAGCTTCGATTAAAGTTCAATACATTTATTCAAATCTCGCATCTTCATTGGCGATGGTTATATACTATTTTTTAGGGAGAGATAATATGAAAATCATTGTAACTGGAGCCACTGGCTTTGTTGGAAAAAATTTAATCCCAACATTATTAGAACAACAACATGTTGTTTTTTTAATTGGCAGGGACCTTGCAAAAATATATAAAATTTTTGGTAAAAATGTTAATGCCTTAATGTGGAATCAACTAGAAGATATTTTACCGGATGATATTGATGCTGTCATCAATCTCGCTGGAGAGAACATTGGCGATGGTCTTTGGACCAAAGCAAAAAAACACCAATAAAGATGTGGGATTGTAGACTTATTGATAATGAGAATCATTCTCGTTTACTTTGTCGCTGAATTTTGATATAATAGCCATAACTATACCTAAAACAAAAAGGCGTCTGTATGTTGCAACCCGGTTTATCGTATGTCATTGAAAAATTAGATAATTTAATAGATAAAGGTTATAAGCTCAAGCTTTTGGCCATGGGTTTTGTGCCAGGCGCCCACTTTAAAGTCATTCGGAAGGCTCCTTTGGGCGATATGTTACACATTGTTATTCAAGGCACTGCCGTCAGCCTACGCGCCCGAGAATTGGCGCTGGTTCAATTCAGAGTAACCACAACATGACTACACGTATAACTATTGCTGGCAATCCAAATTGCGGCAAGACTACCCTCTTTAACAAACTCACTGGTTCTAAGCAGAAAATTGGCAATTGGCCGGGCGTTACCGTTGAAAAGAAAATGGGTTCATTTCATTATGCGAATACCGATTTTAGCGTCACCGATCTTCCCGGCATTTATTCTTTAACCGTAGCGCAAGCAGATCACAGTATAGATGAACGCATTGCCATGGATTTCTTATTAAGCCGACAAACGGATATTTTAATCAACATCGTCGACGCTGCCAATTTAAAGCGTAATTTGTATTTAACCTTGCAATTATCGGCCCTAGGCATTCCTTGCATACTGGTATTAAACATGATGGATATCGCTTATAAAAGGCGTTTACGCATCGATACCGAAAAACTATCGCAACACTTAGGCGTACCTGTCATTGCCATTAGTTTGAATCAAAAAAAGGGTCTGGGTACTTTAAAGAAAACCATCGCGCAGATGAAAACTACGCCGCGTTTACCCATCATGAGTAGCCAATTACCTTATTTTCAATCGCTAGTTGAGTTATGCCAAACACATCCCGAACCCCTGTGGTGCGCACTGTCTTTGCTGGAAAAAGATGTATTAACCCAACAGTGGTTAGAAAAACAGCCGCATAAAGATTATATTCAACAATTTATTACGCGCTTGGAAAGAAACGAAAATGAAATGAGTGACGTATTATTAGCTCAAGAACGCTACGCCACCATTCAAACGATAGTTGACGATTGCGTTGCTGCCCCCAGCACTACTGCAAAAACCATCACGGAGCACGTTGACAAAATCGTCATGCATCGGTATTTAGGCATACCCATTTTTTTAGGCATCATGTATTTGATGTTTGAATTGTCGATGAATGTAGGCGGTTTATTCCAACCTTTATTCGACTTAAGCTCTACCGCTTTGTTGATCGACGGCCCCACGCATTGGGGCGCGCAATTGGGCATACCTGCGGGTTTAACGGCTATCTTTGCCCATGGTCTGGGTGTAGGCGTAAATACCGTGTTAAATTTTATTCCACAAATAGGCTTTATGTTTTTATTCATGGCCTTTTTGGAAGATTCTGGCTACATGGCGCGTGCTGCTTTTGTCATGGATAGATTAATGCAAGCAGTCGGCTTACCTGGAAAATCATTTATTCCGCTGATTGTAGGCTTTGGGTGCAATGTACCTTCTATCATGGCCACGCGCACATTAGATTCCACTCGCGATCGCATCGTAACCGCTTTAATGGCGCCCTTTATGTCCTGCGGCGCACGCTTGGCTATTTTTGTAGTGTTTGCCAGCGCTTTTTTCCCACAACACGGCGGCTTGGTTATTTTTTCGCTGTATATTATAGGAATTTGTGTGGCGATGTTAACCGGTTTAGTCTTACAGAAAACGGTATTCAAACGCAGCTCTAGCCCCTTTATTCAAGAGCTGCCTATTTATCACACTCCGCATTTACACACTTTATGGTTACTCACTTGGCAACGTTTGCGTGGCTTTGTACTACGTGCAGGTCGCATGATTGTGCCGGTATGTATCTTGATTGGCAGCTTAAACAGCATCCATTTAAATAATAACACCACGCCTTTATCTTGGGTGGGTAAGACTATAACCCCGGTATTAGCGCCCATGGGCATACAACACGATAATTGGCCAGCCAGTGTCAGCCTCATCACCGGTACTATGGCCAAAGAAGTAGTGGTTGGTAGTTTAAATACTTTGTATAGTCAAGAAAACGCCGTGCAAAATGACACCGAATTCAACTTGGGTTCGGCCTTAAAAGCCGCTGTCACGACAACCCTAAGCGGCATACATGATTTATTCTCAGCACAAAAATTAAATCCTTTTACCGCCAATGAAGCCGATCATGCCATGGATAGCAACGCCATGACACGCATGCAGCAAGCCTTTGGCACCAGTACTGCCGCATTTAGCTATCTGTTGTTTGTGTTGTTGTATATCCCTTGTATTTCTACTATGGGCGTATTGAATCGCGAGATTGGCAAACAATATGCGTGGCTAGCAACAATATGGAGCTTTGATATCGCGTATGTGGTTGCGGTTATTTTTTATCAAAGCACACAAATTTTCACTACACCATTATCTGCTATCGCTTGGATTCTAGGCATCGTAATCACTCAATGGCTAGGATTTCTAGGTTTAAAACATTGGGCACAAAGGCCGCATTTTAAATCCTTAGAGAGCACGATATGAGTTTATTACAAAACATTCGTGAAATATTATCGGCGAAAAAATGGTTATCGTTGAATGCCCTGGCCAAAGCCTGCAGCACGACTACGGATGACGTAGAAGCGCAATTGTGTTTTTATTTACACAAAGGCTTAGTTCGTAAAAAAAATCTATGCTTGCCCTGCGGAACGACTTGTCAACAATGCGATTTATCAGCATTGGTGATTTATGAGTGGGTATAAATTTTTAAAAGAAAATCAAAACACTGCTTATAAATACCCACAGACTGCGACTCTCTAGGGCCCGCTATGTTAAGCGTTTTGATAGCATTAATCTCTAGCCATTGTTTAATCCGCACCAACTGATCATCTTCAAAATGTTCAATGATCAAATAAGGCTTATTTGTTTTTTTAACTTCATCAATCGTCAACAAGGTTCCATCACTAATCTTTTTATCGCGTGGCAAAAAAATCAAAGTGCCATCGGAATCACGACTATTACATTTAGTTCGTTCACTATAATCGTGGCTAGCCGTTTCTTGCAGATTATATTTTAGCGGAATAGTCCCATCCTCACGCAAACGCCCTTTAGGACACCAACCCCCGTGTGGAATTCCCAATGCTATGGCAGCATCCAGTGCGGCCGTATCTACACCCGTTTGTCCGCCTGTAATGATTTTATCCAGCATATTTTGAACCAAAATGTTTGTAATATATATAAGGTAGCATAATGCCTAAAAATACACGATATTTAACGAAAACCCCCCTTTTTTTCTGCTTTTTTGTGCTTAAAAAACACAATACACCATTTACTTATTCCCATTTTCTGGTACTCTGTAGCCATCTTAAATACTAGAGGAATATATCATGACTGTATCTGAAATGAACAGAACCGCGGCTGCTCTGGATATCTTTGATAAACTAAAAAATGAAGGTTTCGGTGATCTTCACTTTAAAGTGGATCCTACTACCGGCTTAGAAGCCATTATCGCCATACACAGCACCAAACGCGGCCCAGCCTTAGGCGGTTGTCGCTTCATACACTATGATTCCTCACAAGACGCTATTATCGACGCCATGCGCTTGGCAAAAGGCATGAGTTATAAAACAGCTATCGCCGGTTTACCCGTAGGTGGTGGCAAAGCCGTTATCATGAAACCGGATAATTTGACAGATCGCCCTGCGTTTTTTCGCTCTTTTGGCCGGTTTGTACAAGAATTAGGCGGTCGTTACATCACGGCCTTGGATAGCGGTACCACTTTAGCCGATATGGATTGTATCGCTGAAATAACCCCTTACGTAGGCTCAAAAACCAATATGGGTAAACATGGCGGTGAAGGCGATCCTGCACCGTCTACTGCTCAAGGCGTTTTTCGTGGCATACAAGCAGTGGTTAAATATAAATTCAAACGAGACGATCTAAAAGGCTTACATATTGCTATTCAAGGTGTGGGTGCTGTGGGTTATTTATTAGCTCGCCATTTGCACGAAGCGGGTGCCGTTTTATCCGTTGCTGACGTTAACTCTGAAGCCGCGGAACGTTGTAAACGTGAATTTGGCGCTACCGTTGTCGATTACCATACAATTCATACTTTAGACTGCGATATTTTTTCACCTTGCGCGCTAGGCGCCATACTGAACGATGATACTATTCCCGCCATTAAGGCACCGATTGTGGCCGGTGGTGCTAATAACCAATTAGCCAAAGAGTATCATGGTCAGGTATTAAGAGATCGCGGTATTATCTATGCGCCCGACTATGCGATTAATGGTGGTGGCATCATTCACGCTGCAGCTAAATATTTTCACCATTCCGATGCCAAAGCAACACAACACATCGAAGAAATTTACAATGTTATCTACACCATTTGTGAACGGGCTGACAAATCAAATCAACCTACGAATATCGTTGCCAACAGTATCGCTGAAGAACGGCTGCGCTAATGATTACACATAAGGATTAACGGCATGACTATCGCCACTTTCGCTATTGAGTATTACCAATATTTAAAACCCGATGGCACGTTGTGTCAGCCTTTGCCTAAGGATTTAGATAACAACGCTTTGCTAAAACTCTATCGCTTAATGCATTTGCTGCGCATTTTTGATGGCAGAGCAATCAACTTACAACGCGTAGGCAAACTAGGCACCTATGCAGGCATCTTAGGTCAGGAAGCCATTGGCGTAGCCATGGGGCACGCTATGCATGCCAGCGATGTATTAGTCCCTTATTATCGCGATTACGGTGCACAATGTCAGCGCGGCGTTGCATTCAATAAAATTTTGCAATATTGGGGCGGTGATGAACGCGGCAGCGATTTCAACAACGCCGAAGACTTCCCTATTTGCGTTCCTATTGCCAGTCAAAGCGTCATTGCCACTGGCGTTGCTACCGCCATAAATTATCGTAAACAAAAACGCGCTGTAGTCACAACCATAGGCGAAGGCGGTACCTCTGAGGGCGATTTTTACGAAGCCATGAACGTAGCCGGAGCTTGGAATTTACCCGTAGTCTTTGTAGTGAATAATAACCAATGGGCTATTTCCGTCTCTAGAGATCAACAAACCCACAGTCAAACCATTGCTCAAAAAGCCATTGCCGCCGGTTTTAGCGGCGAACAAGTTGATGGCAATGATGTGATTGCCGTGCATGAACGCATGCGTATCGCTTTAGAAAAAGCACGCAATGGTGGCGGCCCTACTTTGATTGAAGCCATCACCTATCGTTTATGCGATCACACCACTGCAGACGATGCCAGCCGTTATAGGCCTAAAGCAGAATTAGACAAAGCATGGCTAGAAGAACCCTTAGTGCGTTTACGAACTTATTTAACGGCACAAAAGGTGTGGGATGACAGCAAAGAAGAAGCGCTGTTATTAGAATGCAGAAAAGAAATTGATAAAGAAGTCGATACTTATTTAAATATTGAAATCGCTCCTGTCACCGACATAATCGACTACATGTATGCTCAATGGCCTGAATCCTTGAAAGACCAACGCGATACTTTATTACAATTTGGGGACAGCCATCATGACTAAAATCACTTTGGTGGAAGCAGTAACGCAAGCACTGGCTTATGAATTAGCACACGATGAGAATGTTGTTTTATTAGGCGAAGACATAGGCTTAAATGGCGGCGTATTTCGCGCTACTGACGGCTTACAAGCCCGTTTTGGCGCCAATCGCGTCATGGATACTCCTTTAGCGGAATCGATGATCGCCGGTCTAGCCATAGGCATGGCGGCACAAGGTTTAAAACCCGTAGCCGAATTTCAATTCATGGGCTTTAGTTATCCAGGACTAGACAATATCTTGAATCATGCCGCACGTTTACGCAATCGTACCCGCGGCCGATTACACTGCCCCGCTGTATTTCGTATGCCTTTTGGTGGCGGCATACACGCACCAGAACATCATTCAGAAAGCACTGAGGCGTTATACGCGCATATCCCTGGCTTACAAGTGGTGATTCCTTCCAGTCCAGCACGTGCTTATGGCTTGTTATTAGCAGCCATACGCTCACCCGATCCCATTATTTTTCTAGAGCCTAAACGCATTTATCGTTTAGTCAAACAAGAAGTACCGGACAATGGCGTGGCATTACCCTTAGAAAAAGCTTTTGTGTTACGCGAAGGCAGCGATGTCACTTTAATCAGCTGGGGTGCGAGTATGCACGAAACGCAACAAGCAGCTGAAGCATTGGCGCAAGAAGGCATCAGTGCTGAGATCATCGACGTAGCCAGCATTAAGCCTTTGGACACAGCGACTATCATCAACTCATTGAATAAAACAGGGCGTTGCGTCATCGTACATGAAGCTGCAAAAAGCGGTGGTATAGGTGCAGAAATTGCTGCCCAAATTGGCGAAAAAGCCTTATTGTCTTTGTTGGCCCCCATACAACGCGTTACCGGTTACGATACAGTGATGCCCTATTTTAAATTAGAAAAAAGTTATATTCCTAGTGTGGCACGGATCATCCATGCTGCTAAGCTAACGTTGGAGTTCTCATGAAAATATTTCGTTTGCCCGATTTAGGGGAAGGTTTGCCCGATGCCGAAATTCACGAGTGGCATGTAGCCGTAGGCGATCATGTTAAAATAGACCAACCTTTAGTATCTATGGAAACGGCTAAAGCCGTCGTTGAAGTCCCAGCCCCTTTCGATGGGGTTATCGCCGAATTGCATGGTGCAGTAGGCGATATCATCAACACCGGCGATGCTTTAATCAGTTTTGAAGGCGAGGCCGAAAAGCCTAAAGCAACCGAAAAACCTAAGCAAGAAGAAGCGAAAAAACCACAACAAAGTGGCGCTACCGTTGCAGGCAATATCATCGTGGGCGATACCGTATTAGAAGAAAGCGCTATGGGTATTACACCTACCGCTGCGCATGACAAAATCACGCGCGCGCTGCCTGTAGTGCGTTTGATTGCCAAGAAATTAAATTTAGACCTAGCCCATATTAAAGCGAGCGGGTCACAAGGTGAAGTCACTCTAGACGATGTATTGCAAGTCATTCAATCGCAGTTAGGCACGCACAGTAGTAGTCCTGCTAAAACAGCCACGCCTGCAGGCTATGAACCCTTACGTGGCGTTAGACGCGCTATGGCACAAGCCATGGCACTATCGCATCAAGAAGTCGCCGCAGTAACCATAGTCGACGATGCGGACATAGGCGATTGGGCAGAAGGCAATGACATCACCGCGCGCATCATACGCGCTATCGGCTTTGCTTGTTTACAAGAACCTGCACTGAATGGCCATTTCGATGCTAAAAGCGGCTCTAGACAGTTATTTGATACCGTGCACTTGGGCATTGCCATGGATTCGGGTGATGGGTTATTTGTACCCGTCATTAAATCCGCTGAAAAATTGGATAAAAATGAACTACGCGCACTGATCAATCGCTATAAAGAAGAAGTGCGTGCCCGCAGTATTCCTTCCGCCGATCTACAAGGTGCAACGATTTCTTTGTCCAATTTTGGTGTGTTTGCAGGTCGTTATGCCAACCCCATGATAGTGCCACCCATGATAGCCATCGTAGGCTGTGGCAAATTGCGTGAAGAAGTAAAATTAATTGCAAACAAATGTGTCGCACGACGCATTATGCCCTTGTCTTTAACCTTTGATCACCGCGTTGCTACGGGTGGCGAGGGTTCAAGATTTTTAGCGGCGATGATAGAGGATTTGAAGAAAGCGGAGTAAAGATACCTGTGAGTAATTCATTATCTGTACCTATTCCACTTCAAAATACGAGATCAAGTGTAAATTTAATATAAAACTAGAACGTTGTCATCCTCGACCAGGCCGCGAGGCCGCAGCCGGGGATCCAGTTTCTTGTCATTCTCGCCGCAGGCGGGAATCCAGTTTCAAATTAAGTTTTAATACTTTTTTACAGGATCCCCGATCGGAGCCTGTACTCGGTACTCCGGGTATCGAGGATGGCAAAACTTCGATTAAAGTTCAATATATTTATTTAAATCTCGCATCTTCATTGGCGATGGGTATATACATTCACGGCCGAGGATTGGGAGGCCAATGGTGAGAAACCACTTCTTCTAATTGCTTCCCTTCCTCGCACATCGCCTCTAGATTTTTCAATAGAGAACTTTGATTATCGTATGTTTCTTGATGTTGTCTGAGTTTGTGTTGTGCTTCACTGTAATTTTTCTGCGCTCTCTCTACAAGTGCTAATATTTCTGACCCCGATTTTATTTTAGTTGCAGCTAATAGTTTGTCCAGAACATTTTTAGCCTCAGCTTCTGCTGCCTTGGCTTCCAAAAGATCTAACTGAAGAGTATCAAGATGACTTTTTTGTCTTCTTATATTTTCCTTAAGCGCATCCTCGCGGACGCGCAAAAGCAATTGAGCAACCGGTTTGCTTATCATAATGAACCCTTATTCTTACAAAAAATATCCAATTGCTATACCCAATGCGCTTCAAGATGCGAGTTTAAGACTAAAAGCAATCACATACCACAACGTTGTCATATATATCATACATGAAATTGTGATTATGGTTAATTCATAGCCTTGGTTTTTACTTATTGCCCTAGAATAGAAGAATCCGTTCTAGCGTGAATCACCTTATCCACTTCGGATTGACACTGCGAAGCAGATTGCTGTTTTGACTCTATTGGGCTAAAGAAAAAAGCATATAATTTATATAGTCTATCAGGTAAATCTATATCTATTGGTCTAAAAGGCGGTGGAGAAGAAGGTGCTTTTACATTACTCACTTTTTTTTCGCTTTCTGCTAACTCGTTCTCTAATTCAGACAAGGAGTGATCACTATTACGGTCTTTTTTATTCCCTATTCTGTTCGGGGCACTCAAATGTCTAGGCAACAATGGAGAATTCGGTTGTGATGCTACAGATGGTCTTTCAGCTATAAACTCAATCGCTTCAGGGGGTTTAACAGCAGCAGCTATTTCTTCTTTCTCTTTATCTTCTTTTTGGAGATTTTCTGCTGGAATTTCTATAACGCCCTTTGTAGCGCCATTCTTTGCTAAGAGCTCAATAACTTTTTCATCTACAGCAAAATCTAGAGGCGTTTTATCAAAAAAATCTTTTGCATTGACTTCAGCACCTTTTTCAATTAACAATTTAACCATATCAAGACGGTTAAGTTTTATAGCAATATGCAATGGGGTTTGACCTTGTTTATTTCTGATAAAGACCAAATAGGGATTTTTATGAATGAACCGCTCAAATCTCTGAAAATTATTTTCTTGTATATCATAAAATACTGTGGCATGCCGAAGAGTTAAAATTCTTCGAATGCTTGCCGAATCCCGCCCTTTCTTATTTGGGACACTTTTTGTGGCACAATAATCAACTAATATCTTAGCCATCTTAGGATTCGCTTCTAAAGCATAATGCAATGGGGTTTGGCCATCGTTATTTTTTACATTAATTACAGCACCATGAGCAATTAGTAGCTTAGCTTTTTCAAGATCATTGCCCTTTATGACATAATGTAGTGGGGTTCTACCTAAGAAATCTTGGGCATTAATATTAGCGCCTTCTTTAACTAAAAATTTAACAATATCGGGGTTTTCTTGATCCATAGCATAATGCAAAGGAGTTTGGTTTTTATCATTTTTGATATGAGCCAAGAGTGAATTTCTCTGAAGATACTTAGTTACTGATCTTAAATCGCCCCGATTTATTGCCCAGAAAAATTTTTCTCGTTGTTCCATACTAATAGCTGCCACAGCTGCTGCTGCGATACGATTTCTATTTGTTCTCTCACGAATCGCCTCAGCAGTCTTTCGCTCGCCATTCGGGGGGAAATTTTCCTTAACATGTTTTTGCCAAAGCTCGATCGAAGAAGAATCCCTGGTCGAAGTAAATTTTTTGGTAATATAAGGAGCGAGGCTAAAAGCTTTGAGAAGCCCGCTTCTAAGGGGGGAAGAACCTATGGTGCCCGTAAAACAAATATAAAGATCTTCATAGAGATATAAAAGTTCATTTTTAATTTCTTTTTCGATATCTTCTACTGTCCTTGGTCTTAAGCGTTCTTCCAATTGCAAAATTTGCGCAGAAATCCTAAATGCATTTATAGCTTCCTCTTCCCCTATTTGGGATACTGACATAGTGATTATGTTGTAAATAGCGCGTCCAAAACCATCAAAGAGTTTATCATTAGAACGCATTAATCTATCAACACCTAATTTTTGGTAATTAATCCTTAAAATAGCCCTGAATAATTGCTCTTCATCCCTATATAATGGTCCCCAATATACCAATTTAGCTATCTCAGGATTAGTTTTTTGCTTTTCTTCTGCATAATCTCGTGGAGTTTTCTGCTTGTTATCTTTAGCATTAACATCAGCACCGCACTGAATTAACAATTCAGTTATTTCAGAATCCTCCCAATCTATAGCATAATGTAATGGGGTTTGATCCTGGTTATCTTTAGCATTAACTGCAGCACCATACTGAATTAACAACTCCGCTATTTCAAAATTATTCTCATTAGGCTCATTTTCAACTATAGCGCAATGCAACGGAGTTTGGCCCTGCTCATTTCTAGCGTGAACTAACTGTGGATTTTCTATGATAATCCGGTAAACTGCTTGAAGGTTTCCCTCTTCTATTGCCTGAAAAAGGGCGCTCTGCTGCCTAATATTTGAATTAACATCTAGCACTTTTAAGAGATCGGCTTTAGTGCTTATCTTAGAAGAAGGTTGAAGTTGAATTTGTACATCTGAAGCCTTAGCTTGCTTTTGCTGTAAAATATTATTTGCAACTCGAAAAGCTTCTGCGGCTTGTTCTAATGTTAACTGCTTTGAGTTTACTGCGTTATCTATAAAATGAATGGCTGACTCGCCCCATGCTCCCAAAGGAGTGCGTTCTCTTTTTCGCACATTTTCTATAAATGCAATTCTTTCCTGTTCAAAGGTAGACTCTGTTTTTTTAGGTGGGCTTGTCCGATTGTGAAAGGCATGGTATACACTTCTGAAGAATGCAGCCATTTTAATACCCCGCTATTATTAGATATCATTTTTTTAATTGCTCAATTATATCGCAAAAACCTTAAGGTTTTCTTAAGGAAGCAAGGGGAAATATGCTTTTAAGGATTGGCTCTTATTTTTCTACTCATAAAAATCAATGACTTAACATATTAAGCCACTCTTTTCTGCTTTTTATGATAATAGTACACAAGTGAATTAGGGCGTTTTATAGGCGTAGATATGGTTTGTAACGAGTTATATTATAGCCAGCTAAAACAGCCGATTTAAGATCTTAAACCCGCCAAAAATACGATCGCTATGGGCGCGCCTTGAAATGGTTTACATTCCAGACTATATCCAGATGCTCCCTTAACAACAATTGGCTAGAGCTTATTGAGGATTCTATAAATATTTTTATGGCGAAGTAATGGCTTTACCAAATGGAATACGGCTCCATGTCTTAGGATTGGAAATAGCTCCCTCTGTTTGCTGATTTTCAGCACTAGAAATAGATTGATCTTTTAATATGGGTCTTGG
>JAJXVQ010000134.1 GCA_021782065.1 Pseudomonadota bacterium | reverse complement strand
ATCAGTCGATCGGCGGTAAAAGAATCGGTAGATAATTTGTTTTCGCAATAGATAACGCCTATAACCTCATTGCCATCGGCATTGAAGATAGGCACGCTGATTAAGGACTTAGCCTCGGATTCTTGCAAATAGCTACTTCCCTGAAATTCTTCGCTTTTGCTCACATCCATAACCAATATTTCTTTTTTCTCGCGCCAGGTTTGTAAGAACACTTCTTGGGAGATTTTAGCCTCTTTCCAAGGCGTATGCGTTAGCGTTTGAATACCCGTTTCTTTACTGCCATAATAGGCTTCTATCCAGAATTCACCTTTTAACATCAAACACAGTGCACCTCGAGTAGCAGCGATGTTTTCAATGAGAAGTTGCATGATGTTTCCCAACAAAGCACCCAATTGCATAGACTTGTTGATGACACGAGTCGCCAAGATGATACTGCGCGCATCCAAACCATAACGCGCATTATAATCTTCTTTACTGAGTTCCTCTTGAGCCGACAAGGCCTTAGATTCCGGCGTTAAATATAGTTCATATTTTTGTTGCAGCATCTTCACCACACCAAAAGCACCCCATGCGGCGTAAAGTTCAACCGCTTTATTAGCATATTGATAGCTTAATTCTGGTTGGTTTTTCAGCATACACAGTTTTAAAGCCCTCTGTGCCGCCAAACAAGCATATTCTGGAACCTGATGTTCTGTAGCCAAAGAGATGGCTTCGTTATACAATTTTAAAGCCTTTTTAAAATTGCCCTTTAATCCTGTGAGCTCTGCGCGCATCAATACTTCACAATGGGCAAAATTCTCAGGGCAAAATTTAACCCAGCTTTTAACAGCATGATGCAATTTAAATAGCTGTATGTGAGTTTTTACTTTTTCTTTGTTACTAAGCTGAGTTACTATGCTCGCTTTAGCCAAGTATAGATATACATAAGCTTGCAAGATCAAGTCGGCTTGATTACCTATGGATATAGCTGCAATGACGGATTCTAAGTTTCCAGCATATCTTTCTAAAACCGCTGTGTCATCGAATTGAACAGAAGCTTGCAATTGACAAATATAAAAATGATGCAAGCCATGTTCGTATTGCTGTGTTTTTAAAAAAGCCAATATTTCTTTGCTATCAAAATTTTCATCTTCCCAGCTGTTAAACGCACAGCCGCCGCTTAAATTAAGTATATAACGGTGTATTATCTCAAAACTAGCCGCTACCCGTGGACTTGTTCCTTGAGGGTGCGTTTTTAGGTCCGATACGGCTTTCAACACATTTGGCAGTGGCAGCGATGTGTTAAATAGAACTTTAAACAATCTGTTCCAAGGTAATATTTCAAAATTACCGACTTTTTCAAGTAGTTGTGTCGCACTTTTAAAGTTGTTTACCAGTGTGTTCCAAGGTTGGTGCCAAGCAGCATGGCATGTGGTTCCTGAGAAATAGAAAATTGCTTTATCTTCTGACACAGCAGCACTTTCCATGATGGGTAAGGCGTGTTGATATAAAGCATGTGAGTATGCATCGTGCGGAAATAACATGGCATTATAAACATAAGCACTTGCTCTTAAATTTTGCGTCTGTGCTAAATAAGTGTCTACAGCCCAGGTCATCGCAACATAAGCATAACGTAGAATATCGCCAGCATAATAGGCTTCTTCTCCAAGGCGGATGGTGACAGCGCTTAAAAGTTGTTGCTGTGTTGTAGCGGTTATGGGTAAAGTATTGATGGGGGTATATTTATTTTTTAAGCACCATTTAAAGCGTACTATAGTCCACAACAGATCGAATTTGCTGGGGGTTTTAGCAATATCGGAGTAACCCAATAATTTTAAAGCTTCTTCAAAGAATATTATGCCGCCTCCAGGCGTACCAGCGACACGATTTAAATCTCCTTTTAGTTTGAGCAATCTAGCCTTTTCTAAATTGGTTTTAGCTTTGCTGAGGCATTCTTCTGCGGCAAGTGCCGCTTCATCAAAATGGCTAGACAAAAAAGCGCTTTGTATATAGGAAAAATACACCTTGAAACAAAAACTATAATCAGTTTTCCATGCCATTTCGGGTAATAAATTCTTTGCGATGTTACCGTATTGGTAGCTAATATCATAAGCGGCAGATTGTAGGGTGATTTCCGCTGCCTCATAATTAAATTCGGCAATGTGATGTTTTTCGGCAGCGTCGGTTACATAGATTAAACCCTTGTTGAATTGATCGGCAATCGCCATGACTCTTGTTTCGGCATCGGTGGGTTGATAGGATGCCATCCAACGACGCGCTAGTTCTAAGTGTATGTGTCTCGTTTCTTCTATGGGCTTTAATTCGTAACACGCTTGTTGGACTTTATCGTGTTGGAACCTATATTCGCGTTTTAACAGTTCTTCCTCGGATACCCCATCTGACCATTCATCTTTTAATTGCGTCGGTACTATCAGACCTTCCTGTAAGGCGGAATGTAAACTCTGCGCCACAGATAAGGCCGTTTCCTTTTTCGCCAAGGCTAAGTCTTCTAAACGAAAAGTACCGCCTATGCAGGCGGCTACATGCAAGCTATGTCTGGTATTTGGCTCTAATTTGGCAATGCGCTTACCTACAAAATCAAGCACATTATCCCTTAAGGACATGCTGATGATGCGTTGTTCATCCCAAACCCAGCGCTTTTCTTCCAATGAGAACGATAATCGGTTATGTCGATATAATTCTTCTAGCAGTATCAACAGAAAGAAGGGGTTACCCTCGGTTTTTTGCTCCATGAGGTTGCTTAGAAATTCGAGATTGCTGGCCGGTAAATAGAGCATGTTTTCTAGTAATTGCGTTAGGGCTTCTTTAGTTAATCCTTCTAATGCTATTTTTTGCACGGTCTTGCGTGTTTCTATGGCCGTTAAGAATGATGTAAAAGGGTGCTCCGCATCGACCTCACTGCTGCGATAACTCATTATCACGAGCGTGTTTTGAATGTCCGCGCTTAACACCAACTTCTTTAATAAATCAAACAACGATGAATTAGCCCATTGCGCATCGTCTAGAAATAAGACTAAGGAATGATTGAGTGCAATCAGTTTGATAAAGCGTAGTATCGCCAGCTCAAAGCGATTTTTGGTGGCTTCAATACCGACTTCCGGCAAGACTTCGGGCTCACCGACGATGATTTTTAAGCGGGGTACAAAATCAGTGATGACCTTTAAGATACCGCCCATTTG
>JAJXVQ010000133.1 GCA_021782065.1 Pseudomonadota bacterium | reverse complement strand
CGATAGGTCGATTAAAGCAGTTTTGAGCTTTTCTGTTGGCATTTTCCTGCGCATTTCGCTATAATGCCGCCTTGTCGCTATTTTTTAATATATGAGGAAAATCATGTCTGTAGAAAAAACATTATCTATTATCAAGCCAGATGCCGTTCGTAAAAACGTTATCGGACAAATTTTGTCCAAATTCGAAGCTAATGGCCTAAAAGTCGGGGCTATGAAGATGAAGCAATTGAGCCAATCCGAAGCAGAATCTTTTTATGCTGAACACAAAGAACGTGGTTTTTTTGGCGATTTAGTCCGTTTTATGGTTTCCGGCCCGGTAGTAGTATTAGTGTTGGCTGGTCCCAATGCTATTCTAAAGAATCGTGAATTGATGGGTGCAACCGATCCTAAAAAAGCAGAGCCAGGTACGATTCGCGCCGATTTTGCTGACAGCATAGATGAAAATGCCGTACATGGTTCAGATTCCGCTGCTGCTGCAACGAGAGAAATCGCTTTCTTTTTTGATGCTGCAGAAATAACGCGTTAAAGGTAATTACTCTCTCTATTCGTTCCCTGAAGGTTGGGTTGTTATAAATTAAAGTCCCGAGCCGCGACCGTAAGGGAGCGGATAAAAGAGATATACTTTAATGCGTCTAATAAAGATTTTGATGGTAAACAAAAATTATGTCTGCAAAAATTAACTTACTGGATCTAGACCGCGCCGCGATGGAAGCTTTCTTTATAGAACAAAAAGAACCTTCCTATCGTGCGCATCAATTATTGCAATGGGTACATCAATATGGTGTTACCGATTTTGAGGCTATGTCTAATCTCAGTAAGAAATTGCGGCAAAAATTGGCTCTAGTTTCTGAAATCAAGCAGTTAACCCCAGCCCTTGATCAAGTCGCCAAAGACGGTACGCACAAATGGTTATTGCGTTTGGAAGACGGTAATTGCATCGAAACGGTGTACATACCGGAAAAAACGCGCGGTACTTTGTGCGTGTCATCGCAAGTAGGTTGCATGTTGAATTGCACTTTTTGCTCTACGGCAACGCAGGGCTTTTCGCGTAATTTGACGGTAGGGGAGATCATCGGCCAAGTTTTTTTTGCCGTACGTGCTTTGTCTACGGATAATGGGCATCACGATAGGATGATCACCAATGTGGTGATGATGGGCATGGGCGAGCCTTTGCTGAATTTCGATAATGTCGTTTCTGCGATGTCTTTAATGATGGATGATTTAGCGTATGGCTTGGCTAAGCGACGAGTAACTTTAAGTACTTCTGGTGTAGTGCCGCAGATGGTTGAGTTAGCGCGAGTCAGCGATGTAGCGTTAGCGGTTTCTCTGCACGCACCTAACGATGAATTGCGCAATGAATTGGTGCCTATCAATCGTAAATATCCTTTGGCTCAATTAATGAAGGCCTGTAAAGAACATTTCCCAGAAGATTCTAAGCGTAAAGTGACTTTTGAATATGTGATGTTAAAAGGTGTGAACGACACGCCACAATGTGCGAAACAATTAATACGTTTATTAGAAGGTATACCAGCCAAGGTTAATTTAATTCCTTTTAATCCTTTCCCTAAAACCAGTTATGTTTGTTCCGACGAAGACACCATTCGTCGTTTTCAAGAAATAATCATGCGCTCTGGTCTACAAGCCATGGTGCGTAAAACCCGCGGCGAAGACATAGATGGCGCTTGCGGACAATTAGTCGGAGATTTCAGCGACAGGACTCGACGTAAGGAACGATTTTTGCGTGACAAGGTAGTTGTAGAATAGAATACTATTTTAATTATAAAATTTGAGAGAGGTAAATCATATGTCTTCTAATCCCTTTGACTTTGCAGTAAGCGCAGTAAAAACAGTAAGTGGTTCCGCAGTAAATGTGGTAAGTGATTTTTTTGGTACTCCGCAAAAAAAAGACGATACGTTATTATTACCACAAGAAAAAAACTATACGCCGGTACTTGATGGAACTGAAGAGAAGTTAAGGCACACCTACTATGGCACGTGTGTTCTGAATAAGAAGTAATAAGCTTTATTCTTTTTTGTAATACTTATAGATTGAGCGTTTGCGCTACGCCTTTTGTTGAGTTGCTCTAAGGATGGATTATTCCTTGAAAATTATACAACTAATTTTCTGTATGTTACTATATAAAGTATCTGAACGAAAGTAATTTTAGAGGTATAGTATCTATGGGCCAGTCCATACTTTTGGGTGTTAGCGGTGGCATTGCTGCTTATAAGAGTGTCGATTTAGTACGTCGCTTACGTGAGCAAGATCATACCGTCCGTGTCGTCTTGACTCAAGCGGCGCAAAGCTTTGTCACACCGCTAACTTTCCAAGCTATCTCGGGGCATCCAGTAGGATGCGATCTATTAGATGCAGCCAGTGAAGCCGCTATGGACCACATTAACTTAGCGCGTTTTGCCGAACGGGTGATCATTGCACCTGCCAGCGCTAATATTATGGCTAGATTGGCGCACGGAATGGCCGATGACTTATTAACAGCCATTTGCCTAGCTACAACAGCGCCCATTACGCTTGTTCCCGCAATGAATCATCGTATGTGGCATAACCCTATCACCCAAGCTAATATCACTCGCTTACAACAGTTTGGTTTTACAGTATGGGGACCCACGGAGGGTGCTCAAGCCTGCGGGGAATATGGCTTAGGCCGTATGTTAGAGCCTGAAGAAATAGTACGCTATCTTGAAAGCACGGCTCCTGTAATGACATCTCCTCTTGCTGGAAAAAATATCATTATCACAGCAGGCCCAACACGCGAACCTTTAGATGCTATACGTTTTATTAGCAATCGCAGCTCGGGTAAAATGGGTTATGCTTTGGCTGTTGCCGCACAACACTGTGGTGCTCATGTTACGCTGATTAGTGGCCCTGTGGCTTTGCCTCAACCGAAACAGGTTACGCTCATCAAAGTAGAAACGGCCGTAGAAATGCAACAAGCAGTGATACAGCATTTGCCGAAATGTGATATTTTTATGGGTGCCGCGGCGGTTGCTGATTTTAGGCCAGAAACATCCGCTACACATAAATACGCCAAAAGTGAATTGCCCGCCACGCTCGCGTTGACTCTCAATCCGGATATTATACAAACAGTTACACAATCTACATCTAGACCTTTTACCATAGGCTTTGCAGCACAAACGCATGATGTTAAACTACATGCTATACGTAAATTGACTGAAAAGAATATGGACGTTATTATCGCTAACCAAGTTGGTTT
>JAJXVQ010000017.1 GCA_021782065.1 Pseudomonadota bacterium | reverse complement strand
CGTTTTGTTACTTTGTTAGAATCGTAATTTTACGAGTTTGCTCTTTTAAATCAATAGCTTACAGACAATTGTCAACAGACCCTAAGCTGTTTGAAAAAATAAATCTCCGCAGCAAGAATGATGGGGTAAAAGATGAAAGTGTATGACGTTATGATCAGTATTTCTGACAGTGGAGGTAATATCAATCTTAAGCTACTCACGAGTCAATTCTGGCTATTACATCATTTATGTCTTGGAAATTTTGAGCGTTACAAATTTCATTTGGAGGATTATCAATCACGAGCTGTTCTTTCAAAAGAGCAGAAACAAGAAATACATGTGATCGTTGATGAACACTTAAAAGAAGCTATCCTACAATTAAGCAAACTTGAAAATAAATCTTATCATCCATTACTGAAGCTACCTGAAGAACGTATCTCAGCTTACTCTGAATTTTCCCCTCCTCCCGGGAAGCCGAAAAGAGAGCCAGTGCCTCCTATTTCTACAGAAGTAATAAAGGAAAGAAAAATAGAGTCGAGGCTGGTAGGTAATGGGGGCGTTCAACGATATTACAGAGCTGGGGAGAATACTCTAGAGCCTATTCCCTAATATCCTCTGTGACGCGGAACTTAAAACGCCTTTTGATTTTAAGCTCTTAGAGTAACATAATTATCGTCTATGGTGCCAAGATGCGTAGCGTCAGTAATTTGTGATATTCAGGCAGGGTAAGTCTGGAGTTCTAGCTTATTTGTAGCTATACTATGCACCCTGAGTCAGGTGGTTGTAGGGGAACTGAATGAACAAAAAAAGACCGGTTTATCTAGATTTAACAAAAATGCGCATGCCAACGACGGCAATAGTATCTATTTTACACAGAATGTCGGGTTTAGTCCTGTTTCTCTCAATTCCATACTTGTTATATTTATGGCTAATGTCTTTAAGTAGCGCTGAGGGTTATGACGCTCTGCAAGCGGCCCTGCACGGTGGGGTGACTCGCTATCTAGTTTATATCATCTTATTGGCGTTGCTGTACCACTGGGTGGCGGGCATACGTCATTTGCTCATGGATATAGGCATAGGCGAGGACAAAGTCAGTGGTCGTCGAGGCGCATTATTAGTTTTAGCCGCGACCGTGGTATTGGCCTTATTGCTGGGAGTATGGTTATGGTAAGAAGTGCAACCTCTTTAACGGGCAATGGCGTTAGGGATTGGCTGTGGCAGCGGGTAGGGGCGGTTATCTTAGCCGTTTACACCTTATTTGTATTGGGCTTCATATGGCTTACGCCACAACTGGATTACGTTGCCTGGTTCCAATTTTTTCAGGGTATAGGGGTTAAACTCTTTACCATATTGGCGGCACTCAGTTTATTGACGCATGCCTGGGTAGGGATGTGGACCGTTCTAACCGATTATGTTCAATCGGCGCGGTTGCGCTTAACCCTTGAAATTTTAGTCTTTATCGTCCTCTTTCTTTATTTTATAGTGACGATTGCAATAGTGTGGAGCGTGTAATGGCCTTAGCAACTTATACTTTCGATGCAATTATTATTGGCGCCGGTGGTGCTGGACTGCGCGCCGCTTTGGCTTTAGCTGAATCGGGCTCACAAGTGGCACTGGTTTCTAAAGTGTTTCCCACGCGTTCGCATACCGTGTCTGCGCAGGGTGGAATCACTTGTGCCTTAGGCAATGTGCATGCAGACGATTGGCGTTGGCATATGTACGACACGGTCAAGGGTTCTGATTATATAGGTGATCAGGACAGTATCGAATACATGTGTGAGGTTGGGCCGCAAGTAGTGTATGAATTAGAACACATGGGTTTGCCTTTTTCACGTTTAGACGACGGCCGTATTTACCAACGGCCTTTTGGTGGTCAGTCTAAAGATTTTGGGGGGGATCAAGCTGCTAGAACCTGTGCTGCGGCCGATAGAACAGGTCATGCTTTATTACACACTTTATATCAACGTAATTTAGCCGAAAAAACCAATGTTTTTTCCGAATGGTTTGCGATCGATTTAGTGAAAGCAGCCGATGGTCAGGGTTTTGCAGGCGTGATAGCGCTTAATATAGAAAGCGGTGAAACGGCATTTTTACACGCGCGCGCCGTTATTTTTGCAACAGGTGGCGCTGGCCGTATTTACCAATCCACTACCAATGCTTTAATCAACACTGGCGATGGCATAGGCATGGCACTACGTGCAGGCTTGCCCGTGCAAGATATCGAAATGTGGCAATTTCACCCTACCGGTATAGCTGGTGCGGGTGTGTTGGTCACCGAAGGTTGTAGAGGTGAGGGCGGTTATCTCATCAACAAAAACGGTGAACGTTTCATGGAACGCTATGCGCCGCACGCCAAAGACTTGGCTTCACGCGATGTGGTCGCTCGCGCTATGTCTTTAGAATTGCGCGTTGGCAATGGCTATGATATCAATGGTGTGAGCTGCGTTAAATTAAAATTAGATCATTTGGGTGCAGACCTTATTAACTCGCGCCTGCCGGGCATACGCGAATTGTCTCTTACCTTTGCGGGTGTAGATCCAATCCGCGAACCTATACCCGTCGTGCCGACTTGCCATTATATGATGGGTGGTATTCCTACGAATCGTTTTGGACAAGTGATCAATGTCGATGCACAAGGTAAAGAACATGTGCTCGAAGGCTTATATGCCGTGGGCGAATGCGCTTGCGTCTCGGTGCATGGTGCCAATCGACTAGGCGGTAATTCTTTATTGGACTTAGTGGTATTTGGCCGTGCTGCCGGTTTAGATGTGAAAGAGAAGATACGCGATCTACCCTTAAGAAGCGTAGGCGAAGCTGAACTAGATGCCGCATTAAGCCGTTTGAATCGTTGGGATAATGCCCGCGAGGGAGAATCAGTGAGTCAAATACGTTTTGAAATGCAAAAAACAATGCAAGAAGATTTTGGTGTGTTTCGTACTGGTGAGCATATGCAACACGGTTTGAATAAATTATTGCAATTGCAACAACGGTTAAATCATGCGGCTTTTAAAGATCACAGCCGTGTATTTAATACTACGCGTATAGAAGCATTAGAGTTGGATAACTTAATGGCGACGGCACTGGCGACGGCGCATGCTGCACTTTATCGTACCGAAAGTCGTGGCGCGCACAGTAGAGAAGATTTTCCTAAACGTGACGATATCAATTGGTTAACGCATACCGTGTATCACGGTGAAGGTCATCGTATGACTAAACGTGCAGTGAACATGAAACCATTGAATGTTAAGCCTTTTGAACCCAAAGAACGAGTCTATTAATTGTAAGAGGTGCTCTGATGTCTGAAGCGATGCGCACAGTTAAATTTAAAATTTATAGGTTTAACCCCGAAGTTGATGTTAAACCGACTATGAAAGATTATGAATTAAACGTCCCTGAAAAACAGGATATGATGCTATTAGAAGCTATTTTACGCATCAAAGCGATGGACGATAGCTTAGCCTTTAGGCGCTCTTGTAGGGAAGGTGTCTGTGGTTCCGATGGCATGAATATCAACGGTCGCAATGGTTTAGCTTGCGTTACTTTATTGTCGTCTTTAAAGCAGCCCATTGAATTGCGCCCATTACCGGGGTTACCCGTTATACGCGATCTGGTTGTCGACATGAAGGTTTTCTTCGAACAATATGCAAAGATTAAACCCTATTTAATCAACGATGAACTTCCGCCTGCCAAAGAACGTTTGCAAAGCCCAGCCGAGCGTAAAAAACTAGATGGCTTATATGAATGTATCTTATGTGCTTGCTGCTCCACTTCTTGTCCTTCATTCTGGTGGAATCCAGAGAAATTTATAGGTCCTGCTGGATTGTTACAAGCCTATCGCTTTATTGCTGATAGCCGTGATACGGCCAAGGTAGAGCGATTAGAAGCCTTAACCGATCCCTTTAGCGTTTTTCGTTGTAGGGGTGTGATGAATTGCGTAGACGTATGCCCTAAGGGTTTAAATCCCACTCGCGCTATAGGTCATATACGTTCTGAATTGTTAGCAGAAGGAAATTAACGATTATGGCCCTAGAACCTTATATTGAAAAAATGAAAAAAAGCTCGTTTTTGGCTGGCGGCAATGTCGCTTATTTAGAAGAAATGTATGAAATCTATTTGCGCGATCCCAATGCTCTAGAGGCGGATTGGCGCAATTATTTTGCAAACCTACCCAAGGTCAATGGTGAGATTGAAGTATCTCCCCAAAGCGTGCGCCAGAATTTCTTGCAATTAGCACAACGTCCTAGAACAGCTGTTGCGGCTCAAGAAATCTCTGCTTCACCACTGTATTATAAGATTGGCCAATGGTTAGATGCCTACAGGCGTTATGGCCATACCGCAGCTGATTTAGATCCTTTAGGCTTGGCAAAGCATCCGGCGCATCCTTCATTGGATCCTAAGCATTATGGTTTATCCAGCGCCGATCTGAATACCACCATTAACCCGCGTGATTTTGGGGTGAATCATTTAGGCGATAGCGCACCGCTACAAGCGGTGGGGAAAAAATTGGCATCGATTTATTGCGGCCATAGTACATTAGAATATATGCACATCAGCGATCCCACAGTTCTTGCTTGGCTACAAAAGCGTTTTGAAGATGACGATCCACAAAGACCGATAAGTAGCACCGAAAAGAAAAAAATATTTGAAAAATTAGTAGCGGCTGAAGGCTTAGAAAAATATTTAGGCAATAAATTTGTGGGACAAAAGCGCTTCGCATTAGAAGGCAGCGATAGTTTTATTCCTCTAATGGCCACCTTAGTCGATCACGCGGGGAATGAAGGCGTTAAGGGTATTATCATCGGCATGGCGCATCGCGGTCGTTTAAATGTGTTGGTGAATATCTTGGGTAAACCCACACAAAAACTATTCGATGAGTTTGCAGGGATTCATCTGCAAAATGGCCGCTCTGGTGATGTGAAATATCACTTAGGCTATTCTACCAATATAGAAACCAAGCATGGTTTCATGCATCTAGCCTTGGCATTTAATCCTTCGCATTTGGAAATTATCTCCCCTGTAGTTGAAGGCTCAGTGCGGGCGAGGCAAGACAATCTAGGCAATCAAGATCGCGATACGACTATTCCCATTGTGGTGCATGGCGATGCTGCTTTCATAGGGCAAGGCGTGGTGATGGAAACCTTTACCATGTCGCAAACCCGTGGCTATAGCACTGGTGGTACCCTGCACATCGTGATCAATAATCAAGTGGGTTTTACCACCAGCGACCCGTGCGATGCGCGTTCGTCGCGTTATTGTACTGATGCAGCAAAAATGATTGAAGCACCCATTATTCACGTCAATGGCGATGATCCAGAAGCGGTGGTGAAAGCGGCGCAATTGGCCTTAGATTTTAGGATGGAATTTCATCGCGATATAGTTATTGATTTGGTGGCGTATCGCCGTTTGGGTCATAACGAAGCGGATGAACCGGCCATTACGCAACCTGTGATGTACAATGTAATACGCAAGCGCCCTAGCGTCTTGAGCTTATATGGTGATGCTTTAGAGCAACAAGGTGTAATCACAGCCGCTGAACGCACACAGGCAATAGATGCTTACCGAGTCTTCTTAGACGCCGGTAAAGCCGTAGTTGCAGTAGCGGATGATAATGCAGTAAAACGAATGGATTGGTCACCTTATTTAGACACGGAATGGGATGCGACTTACAACAATAGTATAGACGGCAAAAAGTTACATACCTTGGCCGAAAAATTATTGGTTTTACCCAAAGGATTTTCTTTACAGCCGCAAGTAGCGCGTGAAATGCAAGCGCGCCAGCAAATGTTGGAAGGCAAAGAACCTTTTATGTGGGGCTTTGCCGAGAATTTGGCTTATGCTTCGCTATTAGATGCTGGTTTTGGTGTGCGTATTTCGGGCCAGGATTCTGGTCGTGGTACCTTTACCCATAGACACGCGGTGTTACACGATTATGAAACGGGGCAGGAATATATGCCGCTCGCACAATTTCAACAGCAAAACGCGCGAGTTGCAGTCATAGATTCCATATTATCCGAAGCAGCGGTCATGGCTTTCGAATATGGTTATGCCAGCACCGATCCCAAAACCTTGGTGATTTGGGAAGCGCAGTTTGGCGATTTTGTGAATGGGGCGCAAGTGGTGATAGACCAATTCATCAGCGCTGCTGAACAAAAATGGTCGCGTCTATCGGGTATTGCTTTGTTTTTACCGCATGGTTATGAAGGCATGGGCCCTGAACATACCTCCGCGCGCCTAGAACGTTTTCTACAATTGTGTGCAGAGCACAATATGCAAGTGTGTGTGCCGACTACGCCAGCGCAATGTTTTCATATGATTAGACGACAAATGCTAAGACCCTATCGTAAACCTTTAATCGTCATGACGCCCAAGAGCTTATTACGCCATAAATTAGCCGTTTCTACTTGGGATGATTTAACCAAAGGCATATTCCAAACAGTTATAGATGAAGTAGATGATTTATCGGCAAAGAAAATCAAGCGAGTAGTGTTGTGCGCGGGTCGGGTCTATTACGACCTATTGCAAAAACGCCGCGATGATGCACAAAAAGATGTCGCCGTCATTCGTCTTGAACAACTATATCCATTTCCGGAAGCGGAATTGAAAAAAACCTTAGCGCCATACCAACACGTTAAAGATATTGTTTGGTGTCAGGAAGAGCCGCAGAACCAAGGCGCATGGCATTCATTGCAACACGCTATGCGTAAAGCGTTGACGTCTGGTCAAGAGTTAAATTATGCCGGTCGCTCCGCTTCGGCAGCGCCGGCCGCGGGCTATTTAGCTAGGCATACGGCTGAGCAACAACAATTGGTTAAAGATGCACTTACATTAAAATAAGAGAGGAAATAAAGAATGTCCATTGAAATTAGAGTTCCTGCCTTGCCTGAATCGGTCGCAGATGCCACCATTCTCAAATGGCATAAAAAAGCAGGTGATAGCGTGCAACGCGATGAAACCTTAGTAGAATTAGAAACGGATAAAGTGGTATTAGAAGTGCCTGCTCCTGAAAGCGGGGTTTTAGCTGAAATTACCGTGCCTGAAGGCAAGACGGTATTGGCTGATGCGTTATTGGGTAAATTGAATGCTGGTGCTCTGAGTGCCGAAAAAACTAAGCCAGTCGATGACGTTAAGACCAAAGCCGTTGAAGCTACACCGCATTTAAGCCCAGCTGTGCGCCGCGCTGCTGCCGAAAGCGATATCAACGTACAAAGCTTACAAGGCAGTGGCAAGGGCGGGCGTATAGTCAAAGAAGATTTAACCCAAATATCACCTGCTGCTGTTAGCACTGTGACTACAGGCTTGCGCTCCGAAGAAAGAGTTCCGATGACCCGTTTGCGCGCCAAGATTGCAGAGCGTTTAGTGGAAGCACAGCACAATGCTGCTATGCTGACGACTTTTAATGAAATCAATATGCAACCGGTGATGGATTTACGTAATCGTTATAAAGATGAATTTGAAAAAACGCACGGTGTTAAATTAGGTTTTATGTCCCTCTTTACTAAAGCCGTTGTGGAAGCTTTGAAAAAATTTCCCGATGTGAATGCTTCTATAGATGGCACAGATATTATTTATCATGGTTATTACGATATAGGTATTGCCGTATCTACGCCGCGCGGTTTAGTGGTGCCTATCATACGCAACGCTGAAACCCTAAGTTTGGCAGGTATTGAAAAAACGATTGCTGATAGCGCAGCGCGTGCACGTGAGGGCAAATTGACGGTTGAAGAAATGACTGGCGGTACTTTTACCATCACCAACGGGGGTGTATTTGGCTCATTGATGGCCACACCCATCATCAACCCTCCGCAAAGCGGTATTCTAGGCATGCATAAGATCGAAGAAAGGCCCGTAGCCGAGAATGGCGTTGTGGTGATACGCCCAATGATGTATGTCGCTTTATCTTACGATCATCGTATTATCGATGGCCGCGAATCCGTCAGTTTTTTAGTGGCGGTAAAACAGTTTTTGGAAGATCCCGCACGGATGTTACTCGCATTATAAACATTAGTCATAAAACGATAGGAAATAACAATGAATTTACATGAATATCAAGCCAAAGCACTGTTTCGTGAGTACGGCATTGCCGCGCCGCGCGGTGAAGTGGTCTCTAGCGTCGATGAAGTCGCAGCAGCATTAGCCCATTTAGGGGGTGAACGTTGGGTGGTGAAAGCCCAAGTGCATGCTGGCGGTCGCGGCAAAGCGGGTGGCGTTAAGATTGTCTCCAATAAAGAAGATGTAAAAGTAGCAGTACAAGCTTTATTAGGTACGCGTTTAGTGACCTATCAAACCGATGCCAATGGTCAGCCTGTGCATCAGATTTTAATCGAAGAACCTTCCGCTATTGCCAAAGAATTATATTTGGGTGCTGTAGTAGACAGAGCGTTGCGACGGATCGTGTTTATGGCTTCTACCGAAGGTGGGGTGGAAATTGAAGAAGTGGCGCATAAATATCCTGAGAAAATTCTAACCACAGTAGTAGATCCTATCGTTGGTTTATTGCCTTTTCAGGCACGGGATTTGGGCTTTAAATTAGGCTTGAATGCGGCTCAAATAAAAGAATTTACACAGATTCTCTTAGGCCTAGGCAAATTGTTTATAGACAATGATTTAAGTCTGTTAGAAGTCAATCCCTTGGTTATCAAAGAAAATGGCGAATTAGTGTGTTTGGATGGCAAAATTAATTTAGACGCCAATGCGTTATACCGTCACCCCAACTTGCGCGCACAACGGGATACTACGCAAGAAGATGAGCGTGAAAATAAAGCGCATCAGTGGGAATTGAATTATATTGCGTTAGATGGTGATATAGGATGTATGGTGAATGGCGCCGGTTTAGCGATGGCCACCATGGATTTAATTAAATTGCACGGCGGGCAACCTGCTAATTTCTTAGATGTAGGCGGTGGTGCAACCAAAGAACGCGTGACGGAAGCTTTTAAAATTATCTTATCCGATGAAAAGGTCAAAGGTATCTTTATCAATATTTTTGGTGGTATCGTTCGTTGCGATATGATAGCCCAAGGTATTATCAGTGCGGTCAGTGAAGTCCAAACAAAATTACCAGTAGTCGTGCGCTTAGAGGGCAATAATGCCGAATTGGCCGCACAAATTTTAGAAAAAAGTGGTTTAAACGTGATTGCAGCCGAGAGTTTTGAAGATGGCGCAAAACGTATCGTTGCCGCAGTGGGAGATGAATAATGAGTATATTAATTAACAAAGGCACGAAGGTGATCTGCCAAGGCTTTACTGGTAATCAAGGTACCTTGCATTCACAACAAGCCTTAGATTATGGCACTAAATTAGTAGGCGGCGTTACCCCCGGGAAAGGCGGGCAGTTGCATTTGGATAAGCCTGTATTTGATACAGTAAAAGAAGCAGTCAAAGAAACCGGAGCGACGGCCAGTGTTATTTATGTGCCAGCACCTTTTTGCAAGGATTCTATCGTTGAGGCTATAGATGCAGGTTTAGAATTAATTGTCTGCATCACAGAAGGCATTCCTGTTTTGGATATGTTGGCTGTACGTGCCTATTTAGATACAAAGAAAAATGTACGGCTAATAGGTCCAAATTGTCCTGGTGTTATTACACCGGGCGAATGCAAGATTGGCATTATGCCTGGCCATATTCATCAAAAAGGTCGTGTGGGCATAGTATCTAGGTCCGGAACTTTAACCTACGAAGCGGTGCACCAAACGACGGCGCTGGGCTTTGGTCAAAGCACCTGCGTGGGTATAGGGGGCGATCCTATTCCTGGAACTACCTTTGTGGATGTATTGGCATTGTTCCAAAACGATCCACAAACGGAAGCCATCATCATGGTGGGTGAAATTGGCGGTAGTGCGGAAGAAGAAGCAGCAGCCTTTATTAAGGCCCATGTGACGAAACCGGTAGTATCCTATATTGCTGGTGTCACTGCCCCTGCAGGCAAACGCATGGGGCATGCGGGCGCCATTATTGCGGGTGGTAAAGGTACAGCTAAGGAAAAATTTGCGGCTTTAGAGGCCGCTGGCGTGTACACAACGCGTTCTCCTGCGCATATAGGGCAGGCGGTTGCTGAAGTCACGGGCTGGGAGGTTATTTAGCTGAATCAGCAACGCTATGTTTGTAGGGGCGGGGAGCACACCGCCCTTTTTCCAGTAGAATAGGGCTATAATTGTAATGATTCAATACGGAAATTTATATGGCCGATGTAGACAATAGTAGTTTTAAAGCACCACCCGGTGTCAAGGTGGTGACAAGCAAAGCACAGTTAGCCAGTGACGATAGACCTTCGCCTGAAATGGCGGCTTGGTGTTTACAGCGTAAAAATATCATTGTTTTAAAAAGCGGTACCATCTTAACCTCTGATCCAGGTTCGCGCGATGTGCAAAACTGCCGTATTGCCATGGTGAATAAAAATATACGTCCTGGTGAAGTCTTGGTTGCTGCACCCTCACTCATTAATTCCTTTCTGGAAAACTTAGGCTCTATAAAAGATTATCAGCAAATTCAGCAAGACATAGCCGAAGAAATCAGCGGCCAACAAAAGCGCTTGCGTACTTTGGTACAAGAAGCCGTAGACGCGGATGTGAGCGATATACACATGGAAATACGTACCGATGTGTGCAGAATCCGTTTTCGTAAATACGGTGAATTGTATTTGCATGCGGAATGGTTTCCTCGATTAGGGCGCGAAGTCGCAGCGGTGGCTTTTAATAAAGAAACTGACCATGCTACAGCGCATTTCAACCCCTTAGTACCTCAAGATGCAGCTATGCCATTGAAGATTAAATCGGGTGATATACGCTTGCGTTTGGCCAGTATGCCTGCGCACGGCGGCTTCGACATGGTAATGCGGATCTTAGGCACAGAAAAAGAGAGCAGCATCGTTTCTCTAGAAGAATTAGGCTATACCATAGAACAAATTTACATTATCAAACGAGCCATACAAATGCCGCACGGAGCGGTATTGTTATCGGGACCTACGGGTTCCGGTAAAACCACCACCTTGGCCGCCTGTTTGCACCTCATTAAAAATACCCGGAAGGTGTATACCATTGAAGATCCGGTTGAAAAAGTTGTACATAGCGCTACACAAGTACCAGTGAATGTTAAAACAGACGATAGAAGCTTCGCTAGCTTTGGTCGTGCGGCATTGCGTATGGATCCCGATTACATCGTATTGGGAGAAATGCGTGATGAAGATACAGCCAATGTCATGTTGCGCGCTACCATCACAGGTCACTTGGTGTTTTCAACCATACACACCAACTCAGCACCGGGTATCATCTTGCGCTTAGCAGACATGGGTATTTCATCGGTGATGTTAAGTGACAGCAATGTGTTAGTCTGCCTTATTTTCCAACGCTTAATTGCGGTATTGTGCCCCCATTGTAAAATTCGTTTACCAACGGCTAAAGCCCATGTGAACGATATGCATCGTTGGGGAATTATTTTTGGCGAAGAGGTGAATCAGTTATATGCTCGTAAGCCGGGCGGTTGTAACCAATGTGGCAGCTCAGCTTTATCCGGCCGTAAGGTCGTTGCTGAAGTGGTGTGGGTGGATGAAAAGGGCCGTGAATTCATTCAAAAATTAGATATTCTATCCTGGGAGCGTTACTTGCGCTCTATGGGGTGGCGCACTTATCGCGATAGAGCGGTTGAAATGGTGCGTCAAGGCTTAGTCGATCCTTTCGACGCCGAAGCTTTGATCGGCGAAATGAGCCTGACCGACGAAAGCAAAGGTTTTGACTACAATGTTGCGCGCGAGCAAATGGAAAAAGAAGAAGCGCGTAGGAAAAAGTTGTAAAAAGCAATCTACTAAGCAGCGATACCTCATGTGAACTCGGATCATAACGAAAAGGCTTTCTTTCAATATTTAACCTATCGATCGGCATAAATAACTTAATAGTACTAGCCTTGCCTGCCTTTTATCCCTAGCATGGATGTTTGAACCGTTTTATGCCCATAGCACGCTGTTACATGCAGGACTGTTTCGCCACGGCGGTTCTGTAAAAATTTCTTATCCATTATTCACGTTAATTAGCCACGGCTTGCCTCTCATAGCAAGCTATTTGTAAGCGAATGACATATAATTACGGCTATGATTAGTACAAAAAGCAATATGCCCTATACTTTATTCCAATCATCCACATGCTTATCCACAGATTCTGTGGATAAGTTCTATTTGAAAATAATTCAACGCTGATATCCTTTTGACGGCTGCTTATATTCAAAACGCGAACTCTGTTTAAGGAGTTGAAAAAATGGTTTCACTGTGATCAAATTAATGTTTAAACACATTTGAATGGACATCTACAGGAGACCAAGGATGATACTAGAGGAATTATATTGTTTTGTCGATAATTTTTGTAAGGTTGTTAGCCCAATGTTGTAATGTCCGGTTTGCCCTAAGTTAAAATGTCCGCTTTTGATAAAAGAATTAGAAGCAAAAAATGGTCAAATAATGGCCAGCCTGAGCAAAGTGGAACTAGAGCGGCTAAAAATAATAAAGCAAATTAAGAGTAAAAGGATCACTTAGATAGTGGGTGCAGAACAACTGGAAATAAGCACGTGGCTCCTTAGACGGGTAATGCGGGAATATGAACAGGAGGAGAAGAAGGACTTATCTGCAAACGCTCATTGATCCCCTCAAGAAAGTTTAAAAAAAGCAAAGTATAGTGACCCCCGAAATTTAGACCAGGGAAAGGGAGAGAGTTTAGGAGTATACTGAGACCGAGAAGGTGAGGGGTGTACAAAAAGATGTCAAAGAAAAAGTGGACAAATAAAGAGAAGTTTGTAATAGCATTGGAGGCAATCCAAAACACAGAGACGGTGGCGCAATTAAAGTGACCCCCCTGGTCTAGACAATGGGGGTCACTTTAGTTTATGAACGGCAAGCTAAGAAAAGCTTTTCCTAATTAAATCGTTATATTTCAACTCATTAGATGTGATTTCACCGAGAATTGCTGGTAGGTGGGCCATTAAGTTGACTGGAATTAAAAAACATAGTATAAATAGTATAATGTTTTTATACAAGAGAAAGGAAGAAAAGCAATGTCTACCCAGAAAGAAATTTGTACCTACCTAGAGAACAACAAAAATGAGCATGTATCTGATACTAATACAGCAAAAGATATTATGCGACGGGATAAAAAAGAGTTCTTAATTGGCGATGAAGCCCAGTGTCCTACTATATCTTCTGCAAAATATTTCAAAATATCGTATAGTGAAGGTAGAAAAGATGAATTTTGGGTGCAATTTGCTCCGGTAGTCTGCTTTAGAAGTGGTTATTTAAAAATTGATTCAGATGGAGCAATTTCACTGACAGATGAGGAATTTAAGCCTTATCGTTCCAGTAAAATTTTTTATTTTAAGGAAGGCAAGTTGGAATATAAGGACGATGGGAAGATTATGAATGAAGAAAGATTAAGCTCTAAATGTATCAAAGGGTTTGCCGCTCTAGGGGTGTTTGCAGTTGGGGGAAATGCTTTATATGATGAGGCCGTATATAATGAGGCAGTAACCAGTGAAAATGAATTAAACTTAAGCCGTACTACCCCATCCCTCTAGAGTGCCTTAAAAACAACCTCGGGATAAGCCCAGCGCCTGCGTTATTTAAAGAGTTCATTTTTAGAGTGGGTTTTCTTGGTATTAAGTGAATACGCAGCTAAACCGCTAACAAGGTTGAATAAAAAATTCAGAGGGCTGCGATGCCTGGAATGTTGTATCTGGCAAATAGATTTTAGCTGTTCACTAACCGTCTCGATGATGCTACGATGTGCTAGAAAAAATTTTTCAAATGCGGTTCGCGTCTTTTTCTTAATATTTTTTTCAGGCCTTAGTGATAAATTTTAGGTTGTTCTTCTGTAAATCTTCTTCAAGCTTTTTGCTGAAAATGTTCTGAGTTGCGCCATATTATGCTTTATTTTATCCTAGGGTTGTGTACAGGATGTACCGAGTCCAAAGGAACTGGATTGCTTAGGGACAGAAGGGCAAAAAGCGCTGCCAGGGAATATGCAGAGTGAGGACTGGGGTGGGCAACCACCCTTTTTCTTGGTGTTACCAGCAATCTGAAGTATTGGCGTTAGCCCCCGTAAAACCACGTTGCCCCAATTGATTCATCGTTAAAGTACCGCAGCTATCACCGCTTTGTGCACCTGTGGGTGTGGCATTAGCGGTATAAGTATTACCTGCAAGATTGTTAATGCTCAAATTATAATAACCTTCTGGTGAAGTTCCTTTTACACCCAACTGGCTTAAAGTAGCTCCTTCATAGCTTTTATTTTCATTAAAATATTGATCCATACGATATGAGAGATCTAACAACGCATTTTGGCCATCACTGCGTCTACCGCGTTCTACATAAGCCGTATAATTGGGATAAGCGATACTCGCCAAGACACCGATAATGGCAATGACAATCATGAGTTCAATCAGGGTAAAGCCAGAATGACGATATTTCATATTTAAGAGGTGCTCCTGTATTTGAATATAGCTTATTACAAAAAAATAGGAAGAACAAGCTGGTGATACATTAAAAATATATATTTTTAATATCAAAATAAATCCGTAAACCTATATTCGAACCCAAAATATTTTCATGATAAGATGCGTGTGCGCAGTATTTGGTGTACCATGAAGGTTGTGGGGCGGTGTTTTATTAAAACTTGGTATTAAGAAAGGCTTAATAATTGCGATCTCTATTAAGTGTATAATATGCTCCTGAAGTTTGATAATAGAATCTTTATTTATTTTTAAGAGGTAAATTATGTCTGCATCTCCAACAAATTTAGCTGAAGCCGTAGATAGCGCGATAGACACCCTGAGTAATACCGGAAAGTCGAATGCAGATGTAGAAACGGCTGTGAATGCAGGTGTAGCAGCGCTTGATAGCGATTTTGATATTAGTGAGTCAGACAAGGAAACGGTGAAAGAGGCCGCTACGGCTGCGACAGATGCTCTAAAAAGCTCTAGTAGCGAGGAAAGCAGCGAAAATGAAAAAAATAAGGAAAGCAAAATGACCTTCCTTATCGCATTAGTAAGCATTTATTCGCAATATTTAAAAGCACAGAAAGATCAGTCAAACGTACAGCAGAATCAGAATACACAACCTAGTTGGGCTACTATTATGGTAGAGCTAGCAAAGCGGTTCTTGGCCGCACAAAATTCCTCAAA
>JAJXVQ010000132.1 GCA_021782065.1 Pseudomonadota bacterium | reverse complement strand
ACTGAAAATAATATATTTTAAGCCGACTACAGTAAGGAATATATTGAAAGCAACCAGCGAGTTAAGCTGTATTTTAGGGCAACAATTACTTGAAACGTATAAACATTCCAAGTAGAATGTTTTTTTCGAATCCGCCCGCATAAACCAAGAGCAGCGATATGACTACAGAGCTAGACAAAGCGCCCTGTCAAACCTTGCATGGCGTAGGGCCTAGATTATCTGCTTTATTAGAAAAGCGCAGTATTTATACTCTGCAAGATTTGCTATTCCATTTACCTTTTCGCTATTTAGACCGCACGCATTTAACGCCACTACGCGATGTGCGAGCGGGCGATTATGTTGCTATTGAAGGCGTTATAGAAAGTCATCGCGTTAGTCGTGGCCCAAAGGGTAGTTTGATTTGTGAATTACAAGATGCCAGTGGCCATATTATTTTACGGTTTTATCATTTTAATGCCGAACAAATGCGGCATTTAAGCGTAGGAACTAGGCTGCGCTGTTTTGGTGAAGTACGTTATGGATATCAGGGTTTAGAAATCATTCATCCAGAATATTTGCATTTAACTCCCGGAAAAGCTTTAGAAGTGGATGACCATTTAACCCCTATCTATCCGACTACCGAGGGCATTTCACAATTTCAATGGCGGCGTTTAAGCGACCAGGTTCTAGAGTTGTTAACACAAGGTGCTGTATTAAGCGATCATCTATTACATCTGCAAGAAAAATTTTCATTGCCTAGTTTAAGTGCCGCCTTGCATTACGTGCATAGACCACCACCGGATGCCGATAGAAACCAATTATTGGCAGGCATTCATTCTATGCAGCAACGTTTGGCCTTAGAAGAATTGTTAGCACATCACATAGGCTTGTCGCGGTTACGTGCAGCATTACAGGCTATGGCCGCACCTCAATTAAATGATACAAAAACACTTACACAACAATTTTTAGCGCAATTACCTTTTGCTTTAACTGCGGCACAAAATAGAGTATTAAGCGAGATTCGCAGCGATATAGAACGCAGTGAACCTATGTTGCGTTTATTGCAAGGCGATGTGGGTTCAGGCAAAACGGTGGTAGCGGCTTTAAGCTTGTTACAAGCGGTATCTAGCGGTTATCAGGGCGCCATCATGGCCCCTACCGAAATTTTAGCAGAACAACATTATCATAACCTCACGCAATGGTTTAGCCCATTAGGCTTAACGGTGGCGTGGTTGTCGGGCAAAGTGAAAGCCAAAGCGCGTAGGGAAACTTTAGCCGCTATACAAGAGGGTAGTGCTCATATTGTGGTTGGAACACATGCTTTGTTTCAAGAGGCGGTGCAATTTAAAAATCTTGCTTTATTGGTAATCGATGAACAACATCGTTTTGGAGTTGATCAACGTTTGGCTTTGCGTGAAAAAGGATTGCAACAAGACTTCAATCCACATCAGCTCATCATGACGGCTACACCCATTCCTAGAACCTTAGCGATGAGCGTGTATGCGCATTTAGATCATTCTGTTATCGATGAGTTACCTCCAGGGCGAAAGCCCATACAGACCGTTGTGCTCGCCAACGATAAGCGCGACAGCATTGTAGCGCGTGTCAAAGAACAGTGTTTAGCAGGCAAACAAGCCTATTGGATCTGCCCATTGATTGAAGATTCTGAGAAATTACAATGCGAGGCGGCAACTACAACGTATCAACAATTAAGCGCACAATTGCCTAATTTAAAATTGGGCTTAGCACATGGCGCGTTGTCGGCAAATGACAAAACGGCCGTGATGCAGGCTTTTAAAAACGGAGATATAGATTTATTGGTGGCAACTACGGTAGTGGAAGTGGGGGTGGATGTGCCTAATGCCAGCTTGATGATCATAGAAAACGCTGAACGCATGGGCTTATCGCAATTGCATCAATTGCGCGGCCGTGTAGGTCGTGGCAGTGCCGAAAGTTTTTGCGTATTGTTGTATCAAGCACCCTTATCGGATACTGCTTATCAACGCTTACACGTTATGCGCAGTACTGAAAGCGGTTTTATCATTGCCGAAAAAGATTTAGCCTTACGCGGCAGCGGCGAATTATTAGGTACCCGTCAAACAGGCTTAGGCCGTTTACGCATTGCCTCTTATACCCGCGACAGTGCTTTATTGCCAGTGGTAAAAGAGATCGCGCAAACGTTATTACGGGATAATCCTGCGGTGTGCGATGCCTTGATCACGCGGTGGTTGGCTGCAGGCTTGGAATATGGGCAGGTGTGATATACTCTTCGCATTTGATTTTTAGGGGGTGTTGCCTTCGCCCATCTCGCATCAGTCATGTAGAGTACTACACTCCTGATGCTTGAGCGCTCGGCGCCTACCCTAAAAACCAACTGCTGTGAGTATATTCTTAGCTATCAAACTGCACTTTTATTACAGATCTATCGCTATAAGCTACCCAGACAAAACCCAGAGTCCCTATGGCTAAAGTCACCGGAATAAAGGCTATGCCATAAACAAAAGCCTGTGTAGACTGAATACCGCCGTAAAGGTCGACAATCACGCCTATGCCAGTATGAAACACATAACCAAAACTCATGATGAGCATATTGGCGACAGCAGTCGTAAGACCCGCGACGTGATCGGGCACATAAGTAGAAGCCTTATAAATTGCCAATATTTGATAAGCACTACACACGCCTACTAACAAGAAGCCGACGGTAATGCTGCCCGTACTTAATAGCTGTAATACCAAGGCTAGGAATATCAAAAACATGATGCTGCCAGCAGCTATGATAACGCCCAGATAACGGCCCGTTCTTTCGGCGATTAGACTTAAAAAAGGCGCACCAAAACACATGCCGAAGAAGATCATTGACGGTAAATAACTCGCAGCTTTATTGCTAAGGCCGTAAACGTGTTCTAAGAAGGAAGAACCCCACACATCGGCAAAGCCTTCTAGGGGGCCTACCATAAATCCTGCTGCGATACAGGTAAATACAACTCTATGGTTTTTTAACACCATTTTAATATCAGCCAACACCGATTTGTTTTTGATAGCTTCAATTTCAGGCACTAGCCAGTAAGTTAGAGTAGCCAAGATTAATCCTAGACAGGCAAAAATAGCGACTACTGCTTTATAACCCAAGATGTGGCACATATAACTCACTGGGCCGCCACCATAGATAGCGCCGATTAAGCCTATAGTCACCGACAAACTTAACATGCGCGTAAAACGTTGTGCGCTGAAGGTCATACGTATGATTTTAAAGGTAAGA
>JAJXVQ010000016.1 GCA_021782065.1 Pseudomonadota bacterium | reverse complement strand
GGCATTTAACTTGCCGCATTGCTCGTAAGATTTTGGCGCATACTGTAGCTGTGTTCATCAATCGAAAATTGGGGAGATCGCCATTGCAATTTGATGGATTGGTTACATGTTAAGTTGCACATCGCGTTAAGATAATAAAAAGCCACAAGGAAAAAGAAGTGAGTACACGAATCGGTACTACAAAGCAAGTTAGCATACCAATGGAAGGAGGTCTTCTTGTCTTAAGCGACAGTCATTTCCGACTTCTAGAAAAATATAGCTTAGTTTTGCCATTGCACAGTTACATAGCGTGTAGAAAAGCAGGTGGAGAAGGCTTTACTCTATTTGGTGGCTTCAACAAGAAAGAGAAAATAGAGGGTGCCCATAAGCTAATTCATGCAATAGAATATTATAACGAACACGGTAATTTAAATGAATTCAAAGGGGCTCTTACGCCTAGAGAGGCTGGCGCTCTGCAGGATGGGGATTTGTTCAACAATGTTGTGCGAAATATTATTTCAGTGCACCCTGTCATTGGTAAATGGATCAATTCAGCTCAAGAGCCAGCTCAGAAAAACA
This sequence comes from Pseudomonadota bacterium, assembly GCA_021782065.1. Next base: position 14,702 of record JAJXVQ010000016.1, on the reverse strand, counting down.
AGATGGGAATATAAATCTTAAACTATAGTCATTGAAGATGGGATCGGGGGCCGCATCATTGCCCCTTGTTTTTGTCTATAAATTGGCTTATACTACGGCTCAACTTATGAAAGGTGATCAAATTATAGACAATACCTTTCTATCTAAAAGAGAGGTATTTCATGTCTGATTTTTCCCAATTGGGGGTCGCTGAGCCTATTGTTGCGTCTTTACGCGAGCTAGGTTACGAGGTTCCCACCGCTATACAAGAACAAACCATCCCTATTTTACTGCAAGGAGGCGATGTATTGGCGCAAGCGCAAACTGGTACGGGTAAAACCGCCGCTTTTGCACTGCCCGCATTGACCACTATAGATGTAACAGGTACTTTGCCACAAGTTATCGTTTTGGTGCCTACACGTGAATTAGCTATTCAAGTAGCTGAATCCTTTTACCATTATTCTAAAAATCTACCGCAATTCAAAGTGTTGGCCATTTATGGTGGCCAAGCTTTTGCGCCACAATTAAGAGCGTTGCAACGCGGCGCGCAAGTGGTGGTGGGTACGCCGGGCCGGATTATGGACCACTTACGTCGTGGCAGCTTATCCTTAGAAGCGATACGCACCGTAGTTTTAGATGAAGCCGATGAAATGCTCAATATGGGTTTTATAGAAGATATAGAGTGGATCCTCGATCAAATCAAACACAAGCATCAAACGGCTTTGTTTTCAGCGACGATGGCACCTAATATCCTTAAAATAACCAAACGTTATTTGAAAGATCCTACACACATTGAAATTAAAGCCAAATCACACGATGCTATATTGATTCAACAAAAGTTCTGTATAGTGCCTGCAAACCAAAAATTGGATGCACTGGCCTTATTCTTAGAGCTAGAACACAATGATGCCACTTTAATCTTTACCCGTACTAAAATCAGCTCGGCAGAAGTAGCGCTTAAATTGGCTGCGCGCGGTTTGGCGGCTGCGGCCATTAATGGCGATATGCGCCAAGAAGAGCGTGAAAGAGTCGTAAGACAGCTTAAAAATGGCGATCTAGATATCGTGGTGGCGACTGAAGTAGCAGCCAGGGGCATAGATGTGGGCCGTATTAGTTTGGTGATTAATTACGATATCCCTGAAGATCCCGATTCTTATGTGCATCGCATAGGCCGTACGGGCCGTGCCGGGCGCGAAGGAGCGGCGTTATTATTCGTAACTCCGCGCGAAAGACGCATGCTGTCTTTAATCGAAAACACAATTAAACGTAGAATGGAAGAAGTTAAAATGCCACATACCGCACAAATGCAGAAATTCCGTATGGATAGCTTTAAAAAGCAATTGGCAACCATTATGTCTGAAGAGAACTTGGAAAATCATCGTGCCTTGATCGACACGATTATCGACGACATGGATTGCGATGCTAGAGAATTAGCTGCTGCTCTAGCCTTTATCGTACAAAATAATCAACGTGCTAGCGCTCGTGCTACTAGCAATCAAAAACCAGCACGGCAAGAAGAAGGTGAAACGCGTGGATCCGCGCCTAGAAGAGATAGATTATCTTTCAGTGACCGCGGGCGGAGTGAACGTGCTCCTGCTAGAAGCCCTAGAGGTGACGACGACAGACGCGGTCGTCCTAGCGATAGAGCTGACGACAGACGTAGTCGCTCTAGTGATAGATCAGATGACAGACGTAGCCGTCCTAGCGACAGAGCCGACGACAGACGTAGCCGTCCTAGCGACAGAGCCGACGACAGACGTAGCCGTCCTAGCGACAGAGCCGACGACAGACGTAGCCGTCCTAGCGGCAGAGCCGACGACAGACGTAGCCGTCCTAGCGACAGAGCCGACGACAGACGTAGCCGTCCTAGCGACAAAAGCGATGACAGACGTAGTTCTTTTGGCGACAGACCCAGTGAAAATCGTGGTCGCGCAGCGAGTAGGACTACAGAAGAAGGTCGAGATCGTAACGGGGCTAGATCAGCCGAGAGAGAAGGTGGTTTGGCTATGCGTCGGGCTGCAAAACCAGCAGCGCGCAAGCCTGCAGTGCGTAAAGCCCGGGCAAGCACGAGCGGGGCTGTTACTACACGTCCGCCGCGTGCACCGCGAGCAACACCTAAAAAAGCAAAATAGCGCTTCCGCGCCGCGACCGTCAGGGATTGGGAAATGCCGCTCTCCCTAACGGTCACGGCTCAGAGACAAAAGCTATGCTACTGCTTCGTTTTGCATCAATGATGAGGGTGTCATTAATCCTACTATATGCTCTAAACCTTCCTTTATTTGCGTTAAATGTGAATCTACCCTTTCATCGCCAATGCTATCAAAAACATAATCGCGCATTAAGATGATCAAATGTGTCAATTCAGCAATACGCCTCGTCAATACAGAAAAATCCAGGTTAGATTTATTGTTTTCCAGTAGAATGCATATTTCCACAATATTGCGTTCTAATAAACTCAATAAAGGTTGATAGGGATGCGTAGGGTGAATTAAGAGTGGTAATTGTTGGGCTATGGGTTCTAGTGCCCAACAGAGGTCTTGTAAGCTTGAAATAAGGAGTCTATCAGTCATGGAATGCTCTCCGGTTAGGAATTGATGTTGTGGTGTTAAAAATCAGGTAAAAATCTGCTTTATTTACACCGTCTTTTACTTCCGCTTTGTTTGAGCTCATATTTTGTGGGATTAAAACAGGGTGCATTGACAAACACAATATGGCCGATTACGTATAAAAAGTATGTGTGAATTACATAGAGTATTTTTACGGTATAAATGCAGAGCAGATTTTACTTTATTATTTTAATTTTAAGCGCATGGATTTTGCTTGGTAATAAGTCACCTAAGGCTTGATAAACGAGTTTATGGCTGTCCACTAAAGATAGGGTAACAAAATGGGCGCTGGAAATGATGACGGTAAAATGGCCTTGTTCGCTATCAGCAACGAGGTGACCTCGATGTGCGGCGGCATCGTCTAATACTTCCAATGAAGAAGGTTGCAAGGCATTAATCAAGCGACTTTTAATTTCTTTCAGTGTTTGTGTAGACATTATGATTCATTACCTTTAATATTAGATGCTTCGATAAATTTGGCGATATAGAGACCTTGAGCTAGTAGAAATAATAGCGTTAAACCCATAATGCCGAATAATTTGAAATTAACCCAGGCGCTGGTTGAAAAGTGATAGGCTACATATAGATTAAGAGTTGCCAGGAACATGAAAAAAACTACCCAAATATAATTTAAGCGTTGCCAAATCGCTGCTGGTAATTTTAAAGTTTGGCCCAACATGCGTTGTAACAAAGATTGCTTGGCAAAAAAACCGCTTAATAACAGCGCCAGTGCAAAAACAAAATAGAGGATAGTGGGTTTCCATTTGATAAACATGACGTTGTGTAGCAGCAAGGTAAAACCGCCTAGCACGGTGATGATAACGCAAGAAACCAAGGTCATGGTGTCAATGCGGCGGAATTTAAACCAATAAAAGGCCAGCTGTATAAAGCTGCAGAAAATTGCGGCAGTTGTGGCGACAAAAATACCGAAAAATTTATAGGCTAGAAAAAAAACGAATATAGGAACAAAATCAAAAAACAATTTCATGCGTTATCTCTATAAAAGAAAAAGTGGTTTTCCATCCATTCATAATCATTCGTGTTAATTCAGAGGCGATCCACGAACCGCCCCTGCAATTGTCCGGGGCGCGTTCTATAAATGAATGGCTATTCTGCTTGAATTTTAACCGTCAACACATCACAATGTGCTTTGTGTAAAATACCACCCGCGTTGGAGCCCAGTAAACGGCCTAAACCATGTTTTTCGTGGCTGCCGATGACGATCAAATCTACACCCAAGGCTTCGGCCTTGTTGAAAATTTCCAGGGCTGGATTGCCTACGACTAAAACTTGATTTTCACTAGGAATATTCAATGTAGCGCCAATTTTTTTCATTTCTTTTTTCGCGGTGTCGACCAATTCACGTTCTACATCGGCAACCCCTAAATAGCCACTGGCGTAAGCCGGTAAAGATTCTACCACGTGTATCATGGTCAGTTTTGCCGAGAATTTTTTGGCTAATTCTATAGCTCGATGCGCAGATATAAGGCTGTGCTCACTTAAATCAGTGCAAAACATAATGTGGGTGTAAGAATGCATAATTAAGCTCCTAAAAATAATTAATGACATGATAGACGGACTTACAGTATAATACAAGATCTAGAATATGAGCGCCAGGGGGCGTTTTGCTTAAAAAAGGAACAGGTCTGCTTTGTTTTAGGGGGGAGACAGCAATGAAATGGGTAAAATACCACTATTTTTTATTATCCGCCTTAGGTATATGCTTTTCTGCTTATGCGGCAGCATCCCTGATGGCCACAGATAAGGCGACCCAGGGGCTTACGCAAGCTATAGCATCTTTAAAAGTAAATAAGGTTGCTGTTCCTAGCCTCGTGCCAGCACCTGCCGCTAATTCGCGTTATTTTGTTAGTGCAGAGCATAAGGCCAATACTTCTGACTATATTCTTTCCTTTGATAATGCTGCGAATTGTCATGGCGCACAGTATTGCAATGCAGGAAATGTTAGCACGGAATTACAGGGTAACCCTACGATTTATTTCGACATGCAAAACCAAGAATTAACACAAAGAGTTGTTTTGCCTAAAGGCGGCGTGGTTTATTATACTCCTAGTCACGCCATGGGTAGCTTTTGGCCCGGTCGTGTAGAGTGGCGCTGTGGCACAACGCTGTATACCTTGAGCTGGGCATTACCATCAGAAAACGAACGTGCTGATCTGTTGCAAATGGTGAATTCGATGTGGGATAAAGTTTGCTAGGCTGTAGTTGTATATTAAAATCAGCGCGTATTTAATAGTTCAATGTTGGATTACGAGCCTGACCAAAAGATAAATCATCCTGCGGTACTCCTGTTTTTATTAGAAAATGGATTACAACCATTGCCAAGGAATAGGATAAAGACTTATACCTATGGATTTGAACAGCTTGGCCTTATGTCACACAATGCATGCTGTATGCTTCTTGCTGGAGAAACAAGTTCTCCTGAAAAGTATCTGAAGGTTAGGCTTGATTTTGGTCAGCCTAATAATGCTGGTAAAGGATATTACAGGACTGGGGAAGTCGCGCCGTTGGTAACTCAATACAAGCAGATGTACCAACAGCTGAAGGCGGAAACCGCAGCTGAACAGACGCGCAATGATTTTAGTTTTTGCAGGCTGTCCTAGTGGCAGGTCTTTCCAGAGCTACTAAAGATGCGTGTATCTTAATTCTGGGCGCTTCATCAAGCGCCCAATTTTACGGGTGTGTCATTTCTTCCGGTCGCACTGCGTTATCAAATTCTGCTGCAGTTAAAAAGCCTAGTTGTATTGCCGCTTCTTTCAGCGATATATTCTGTATATGAGCAGTGTGAGCGATTTTAGCGGCTTTGTCATAACCAATAACTGGGTTTAAAGCGGTGACTAACATTAAAGAATTGTCTACATAATATTGCAGTTTTTTTTCATCGACTTCTAAGCCATCAATGCAAAATACTTTAAAATTGCGACAACTGTCGCGCATCAATTCTGCGGATTTTAAAAAATTGTAAATCATCACCGGTTTATAAACATTCAATTCAAAATTACCTTGCGAACCGGCAAAAGCCACCGCAGTATCATTTGCCATGATTTGTACGCACACCATGGTAAGGGCTTCGCATTGAGTAGGATTGACCTTACCGGGCATAATGGAGGAACCGGGTTCATTGGCGGGTAAAATGAGTTCGCCTAAACCACAACGTGGGCCGGAACCCAGCCAGCGTATGTCATTGGCTATTTTCATTAATATAGTCGCCACGGTACGTAACGCGCCGCTCGCCATCACCAGGCCATCGTGTGCGGCCAAGGCAGCAAATTTATTGGGTGCAGAAATAAAAGGTAATTTGGCTAGTTCTGCGATATGGCTAGCCGCACGCTCAGCAAATTCGGGATGTGTATTCAAACCTGTACCTACTGCTGTGCCGCCTATGGCTAATGGATATAAGCCCTTTAAAGTCATCGTAAGATAAGAAATACCATCGTTTAATTGTGCCACATAGCCGGAGAACTCTTGTCCTAAAGTTAATGGTACCGCATCTTGCAAATGGGTACGGCCAATTTTAACCAACTGTTGATAGGCTTTTTCTTTTTCTAAAAAGCTATCACGTAAGGTTATTAAGGCAGGTAACACTTCGTTGTGTATACTGCTGGCAGCCGCGATGTACATTGCCGTCGGAAAGGTATCGTTGGAAGATTGTGACATATTAACATCGTCATTAGGATGTATGGGATCTTTGCTGCCCAAAACGCCACCCGCGATTTCAATGGCGCGATTAGCGATTACTTCGTTGACATTCATGTTCGTTTGCGTACCACTGCCGGTTTGCCACACACGCAATGGAAAATGATCGCCTAATTTTTCGGCTAAAATTTCATCGGCTGCTTGGCAAATGAGTTGCATTTTATGTTCTGATAATTTGCCTAAGTCATGATTGGTTAAGGCTGCAGCTTTTTTTAAAATAGCAAAAGCACGGATCAAACCATCGGGCATAAGGTCGTTGCCTATAGAGAAATGGTGTATAGAGCGCTCAGTTTGTGCGCCCCAATAACGGTTGCTTGCGACTTCGATGCTGCCCATGCTATCTTTTTCTGTACGTGTTTTTTGGCTCATGATATAGTGACCTTAGATTATAAATTTAGGTCAGTATCATAGCAAATAGCACTGCATATGAAAATAGCCAAGTTTTGGACAAATGACACCATGAAGACCCTGCCAACTTTATTGCAGAATAAGGGACAAGCCGTTGTAGCCCTGTGGGCCAATTTACCTGAAAGTAGGGCTTTGGAAAACAACCTTTTTTTTAAAGAAACTGCCACAGCCGTATGGGCTTACAGCGATTATGTGGCCAATTTGAGCCTACAGCAGCCCGGTTTGTTGCTAGATCTATTCCAAAGTGGTGATATTCAGAAAATCGCTACCATTAATGATTATCACTTAGCCTTAACGGCCATAATGACGCAGAAGCCGGATATAGAAACCCTACTGTCTGTTTTGCGTCGCTTAAGGCAACGCGAAATGATGCGCCTAGTCTGGCAGTATGTTAGTGCATTGCAAAATCCTAGACAAATCGCAGCATTAATCAGTGGCTTTGCACAAAGTATTTTAAGTATCACTATTGATTATTTGAGTCTATGCCACCAAACTTTATATGGTATTGCCTTAGATAAAAATAATAAACCTTGTGTCTTATACGTGCTGGCTTTAGGAAAATTAGGGGGCTGTGATTTAAATTTTTCTTCAGACATTGACATTATCTTTACTTATTTTACGCCACACCATTGGCAAGGTACGCGCAAAGAATGGGATCCTAATCAATATTTTACAAAATTGGTGCAAACGGTGGTAAAAGTATTGAGTGAAGTGACTGCGGAAGGTTTTGTTTTTAGGGTGGATTTACGCTTGCGACCTTTTGGACAAAGCGGACCTGTGGTGATGTCTTATGCGGCGATGGAACAATATTATCAACAACACGGCCGTGAATGGGAACGGTATGCGCTGATCAAGGCGCGTCTAATGAATGATGGCATTGCTGAAGAAAAAGAAGCATTACAATCTTTGCTACGTCGTTTTAGTTATAGACGCTATGTGGACTATTCGGTCATAGAAGCATTGCGGGAATTAAAAAGTTTAATGGATAAACAAGTTGCAGAAACGGCTGCAGTAGATAATATTAAACTAGGCCGTGGGGGGCTGCGTGAAATAGAATTTATAGTTCAAACTTTTCAGTTGCTTAAGGGCGGAAAAGATCGGCGTTTACAAACTCCCAACCTTTATACTGCACTCCATTTTATTGGCCATGAAGGTTGGCTCTCAACAGCGCAAGCAGAACAGTTGCGTCTAGACTATGATGTATTGCGTACAATGGAAGACACTGTCCAGATGATAGCGGATAGACAAACCCAGTCTTACCCTAATAATGAATTGGATAAAGCCCGTGTTGCTTTTGTGATGGGTTATGATGATTGGGATGCACTATTGGCGGCACTTAAACCATTGCGATTACGGATTAGTCAACAATTCGATGCTTTATTTTTAACCCGAAAACAGCAGCAACCAGAGACGTCGATTGATAATGCTCATTTCTTCAAATTATGGAGTCTACAAGGGTTCGAAGGTAAAATAGATTCGGCTGACTTAGCTGCCGTAGTGGAAACCATCATCAGCTTTCGCAATAGCCATGCGTTTATGCATCTATCTAAAGAGGCGCGCGCACGTTTAGACCGGTTAATGCCACTTGTCCTGGAAGTGGTTCTTGCAGCAGCCACGCCAGACGTGTATTTGCAACGATTCCTAAAAGTTATTTCTGCAGTGCTTAGGCGTAGCACCTATCTATCTTTGCTGATAGAAAACAGCAATGCACTATTTCATTTAATTCAGTGCTGTGGTCAAAGCGTGTGGGTGAGTGAGCAGCTAGCGCAGTATCCTATTTTGTTAGACAGTTTATTGGATCAACGTTTATCCTTATTGTCATTAGATAAAAGGGGTTTGGAAAATAGATTAGAACAATCTTTATTGGCGATCCCTGAAGCCGATACTGAGGCCCAATTGGAAATATTACGACAAATTAAGAATGAATATACGCTGCAAGCCGCTATGGCCTATTTAACAACGCAAGCGGATGATGAGATTTTGGCACAACACTTATCCAACAGTGCCGAAGCCTTCTTGAATGTGGTGGCACGCTTGGCTTGGCGATGGGTTAGGCTAAAGTATGCACTGAATGAAGACGAGATCCCGCCTTGGGTCATTGTTGCCTATGGAACTCTGGGTGGCAAAGAAATGGGATTTCAATCGGATTTAGATGTAGTATTTTTGTATGACAATGGTGCAAAGCGGGGCTTGGAGGCTGCTGCACAACAACGCTATGCTGAATACGCTTACCAATGGGCGCGACGAGTAACTTATAGCTTAGAGTTAAAAACCTATAATGGTTATTTGTACAAAGTAGATACGGAGCTGAGGCCTTCGGGGCAAGCAGGCTTATTGGTCAGTGATATTACCCATTTTAAGAGCTATCAAACCGATCAAGCCTGGCTATGGGAGCATCAAGCTTTATTGCGTGCTCGTGCTGTAGCGGGTAGCACCGCCATGATCGCGCAATTTGATGCTATTCGCCATGAAGCTTTAGCGCGAGATCGGCAGGTAGAGATGCTGCGGCAGGAGATAGTATCTATGCGGCAAAGCGTGCAAACCCACAGCACAGCAACCCCTGTAGGGAAATTTCACATAAAACACGGCCTAGGTGGGCTAATGGATGTAGAATTTATGATACAATTTCTGAGCTTATGTGCTTTAACGGCGTCAATGGTGGGGCCTTTGTCTTGTAGCAGCCATAGACAGTGGTTGCAGTGGCTGAGCAATTTGGACAGAATAAGCGCACAAACAGTACAGCAACTGCTTAATATTGAACGCTGTTATCGCCATCAGTTTAATCAAATGGGACTGCAAAATGGTTCTCCGTGGGTAGATGATACTCTATTGCGCGATGAACGTACGACAGTGCAGCAGTTATGGCAAACGATATTGGTAAGGAATGAAGAATGATAGAGCAAATAAAAAAACACTACGATGTTTATGAGAACGATTTACCCTTGTGTTGCCCATTGCCACGACTCGCTTTGTGGGATCAGCATCCGCGCGTATACATTCCCATACGGTCTGGTGAGAAAGCCGTCTGTCCTTATTGTGGCACAACGTTTACCCTTCAAGAAAAACGCTAAGGGAAGCTTATGACTTACAGCATGAATAGGCTATCACAGCGTCATATTTATATTGCTGGGGTGTTGCTCAGTCTTTTATTATCCTTCATTGGTTTTACGCAGTGGTTTCTTCCTGATATCGGTGTGGATGGCGTTTTGTATTTGCGCTGTGCTGCGGCGTATAACCAAGGGGGTTTGAAAGCAGCGATGGCATTATACTCATGGCCGTTTTATTCCATCCTGATTGCCTATTTGCATCAGTTAGGGCTTGCTTATATTACCGCCGCGCGTTTATTGGATGCCGTTTTCCAAGCATGGATGGTTTATTTCTTCCTACGCATTGTTTTACATCTTAATTCCTCAGCACGAGTAGGGTTGTGGGCACTGTTATGCATAATCTGTTATAGCGCATTTAATGATGAGCGTGGTATTTTCCTACGTGATTTTGGCTATTGGGCCTTTTATTTAACCTCTTTTTGGGCAGCACTTGTTTTCTTGAAGGCAGAAAAGCAGCGTTATTTGTGGTTATTTGGCTTTAGCATGTTGGTAGCAGCATTGTTTCGTATAGAAGGTGTTGTAATTACGTGCTGTATCATTGCTCTTTTTTTCTTTATGCCTGGATGGTCCTTTTATGCGCGTTGCCGCAATAGCCTTATTATGGCCTGGCCTTTTTGGCTAGGGGGAGTATTGTTCCTATTGATAGGCTCTCATAACCTATACGGCGGTGGCCGTTTACAAGACATTTACAGTTACATCACGCATGGCATTGATACAGTGCTGCAAAATAGAGCACATACCATCGATCTTATGGAGAAAGCGTTGAAGCCTTATTATGTTTTTATACATGCAAACCAAATGTACTTTGGCATGATTATTGGGTTTTTTACCTATAAACTGGTAGTCAACACGGGGGTGATCTACAGTGGACTGGCAGTGTATGGCTGGGCGAAGAAAGCCTTGGGCTTAGAACGGCGTGAAAAAATATTGTGGTATGGGTTAATCCTCATACAAATTATCATACTCTTTGTTTTCTTGATGAACAATCTCTTTTTAACGAGTCGTTATGTTCTAGCTTTGTGTTTACTGATTTTGCTGTGGGCGCCCTTTGGTATAGAGCGACTTTATCAAAAGGCACAAACCCTTACCCGTAAATGGCATTTAAGTGTGGTTGTAGCGATAGGGTGTTTCTTCATCTTTAGTCTAGTCGATAATTTTTCTCATAGAGGTGCGTTCCCACAATATCTGTGGGATACTTCAAGGTGGTTGCAGCAACATACCAGTGTAAATGATCGCATTGCCGTGAATGATAATATTTTGCTGTATACAGTCAAAGGAGCGAGCCCAACTTGGGATGAAGATTTACTCGATATGTCAAAAGAAAGCAGTTGCCAGTTTTCAGCGTATCGTTATGCGGTTGTTAAATTTCATCATGAGGATCCCCTAGCGCATTGTTCCAATTTGATATTGGTGCAATCGTACCATAATGAAAAAGATTATGTGGCTAATATTTATGAAGTGGTCCATTAATGGTGAACAAAATGAATGTCTTACAAATTTGTAGGCTCACGCCAAAATGTGGCATGGATCTGTATAAACAAATCAGTCAATCGTATGACATCGTCACAACGGTATTTTTATCTGGTAAATCACAGCCACAGTTACAAGAACATTATAACGGCGATGTGATCTTTTTTGAAATCGATCATCATACTGCTTTTTGGCGCATAAGTGCTTTTTTTAAGTTATTAGCCTTATGCAAAAAAAAGAAGTTCGATTTGGTCATAGCACATCATTATAAGCCAACGCTGATTATGCAATGGGTGCTGTTTTTTTGTCCTGTTAAGAAATTATATTCGCTGCATCATAATTTTGGAAATTTTAAGCACAAGTCAGAACAGTGGACGCTACGCTGGCTTAAAAAGTCTTGGAATTTTATCACTGTATCTAACGCCCTCAAAAAAGAGTTGGTAGATCTGGGAGTATCTGAAAATAAAGTCATCACTATTCATAATACTATTAACACAGAAGACATAACTCTCCTTTCAAAAGACGATGCTAGAGAAAAATTAGGATTGCCGCGTGATGCTTTTGTTTTTGGAACCTTAGGAAGATTGGTGAGCGGCAAAGGCCACGCTATGTTGATTGAGGCGTTTAAAAATATTCCCGCGTATTTAGTCATCATTGGCACCGGCTCTTCAGAAAAGAAATTACGAGAGCAAATTGCAGCATTAGGCTTAGAAAAGACAATCTTCCTGATTACGGATACTTCGATTGCTTATAAAGGAGCGGATTATTTAAAAGCCTTCGATATATTCGTTTTCCCCTCATTGAGAGAAGCGTTCGGATTAGTTTTATTAGAGGCAGCACATGCAGGCCTGCCTATTATTGCATCAGATGCAGGCGGTATTCCTGAAGCGGCGCCTTCTGCCACTTTTTTCCCCGCTGGCGATATCTCAGCGCTTTCAAAAATTTTAGAGAAGAGTCTGCTTTCACCTCCTAACGCTATGCCTAATAGCTTTACGCTAGAAAATTATCGCCAAAGCTTTTATTCGTTGAGCCAATCTTAAATATACTCTTCGCATTTGATTCTTAGGCTTTGTTGCCTTCGCCCATCTCGCATCAGTCATGTAGAGTACTATACTCCTGCTGCTCGGGAGCTCGGCGTCGCGCCTAAAAATCAACTGCTGTGAGTATAGAGTACAACACAATACATTTAAACGACTTCGCAACGCACTTGCCCTTTCGCCAAACGCACGTCGATCTTGTCGCCTTTCGCCAATTTTTTAGCGTCGCTTATAATATGTTGCTCTTTTAATACCAAAGCATAGCCGCGATCTAATGTGGCCATAGGACTAATGGCATGTAGTGCTTGGGCTTCGGCAATGAGCTTTTTCTGTTTTTCATTCAATAGGGCAATAAGGGCACTGTGCAAGCGGGTCGTTAACTTTTCTTTTTGTTGTTGCCATTGTAATAGTTTATGCACTGGTGCGTGTTGATGCAATCTATGCCACAACACCTTGAGCGCATCTTGTTTTTTTTGTAGTGCTTGTAAACTACCTTGATACAAACGGTATTGTATGTGATCCAAATGTTGTTGATATTGTATTAATACATTGCGAGGTTCAACCAAACGTTTTTGTTGCCATAATAAATATTTTTTGGCCATTTGTAATAAAGCTAAGACGGTTGCATGCAGGGTTTTAGCTTGTTTTTGTAACTGTAAGCGCAATTCGTTTTGATCGGGGCTGCAGCATTCTGCCGCCGCAGTCGGAGTAGGGGCGCGCCAATCGGCGGCAAAGTCGCATAAGGTAAAATCGATTTCATGTCCTACGGCACTTACTATGGGAATAGTAGCAGCAAAAACGGCGCGCACGACTTTTTCATCGTTAAATGCCCATAGATCTTCTAAAGAACCACCACCGCGACCGATGATCAAGACATCGCATTCTAGGCGCGATTCTGCCATTGCCAGCGCATGACAGATTTGCGGTGGAGCGCTTTCACCTTGTACTAAGCATGGGTAAATAATAACCCTAGCGCTAGGGTAACGACGATTTAAAGTGGTAATGATGTCGCGAATAGCGGCGCCGTGTGGCGAAGTGATCACGCCGATAGTGCGCGGAAACCGTGGCAAGCCCTTTTTATATTGATTATCAAACACACCTTCTTGCGATAATTTTAAACGCAATGCTTCAAAGGCGCGTTGTAAGGCGCCGTGGCCTGCTTCTTCAATATAAGACACTATTAACTGATAATCACCGCGCTCTTCATATAAACTGACTTCGGCGCGCACCAAGACCTGCAGGCCATTTTTGGGCATGAAAGTGGCCAAACCATTTTGATTTTTAAACATCGCGGCGCGCACTTGAGCACGGTCGTCTTTTAAGGAAAAATACCAATGACCAGAGGCTGCGCGTATGAAATTAGAAATTTCTGCTTCTACCCAAACGTGGCTGAAGCTAAGGCTCAATGCCTGGCGTGCTTTGGCATTTAAGGCGCTGACGCTGAGTACTTCGCGTGCTTGCGTAGCCACTCTTACTTAGGCTCCTCTTCCTCGCCACAAATTTTAAGTTTATTGGCTCTGGCAAAGTTTAGTATGGATTCATAAAGTTCGGGGTTCGTTTCTTTCATTGATTTGTCTAGCATTACGCATTTGTTGCCATCTTTTATCGCGGGCCGCAACAACGGAGAATAGACGATACGATGCTTAACGAATTTAGATAATCCGCCACTCATGCGCTCAGCCCAATCGCTGGGCCTGAAGGTTTCACCGCTTTCGGTAATGCCTTCTATAATAATTTTTTTATCGTCATCGTCTGCCATATAATTTCGTTATACCCTTTTTATTGACTGTGGCCTAAAATGTAGTGTATCGTGCTGATCATATATTAGAGTGTAACATAACTTAAGGTACACAAACATGCATCCTAAACAAGGCAGCGACACAGAACAGCCCAAACCTAGGCGCGGCATTTATCTTTTGCCCAATTTACTGACAACGGCCAGCCTTTTTGCTGGTTTTTATAGCATAGTAAACGGCATGCAAGGCCATTTCCACAGAGCGGCAATGGCTATTTTTGTAGCTATGGTCATGGACGGTCTAGATGGACGTGTAGCACGATTAACCAACACTCAAACGGCGTTTGGCGTGGAGTTTGACAGTTTAGCCGACCTGGTTTCCTTCGGCTTAGCACCCGCCCTAGTGTCTTATAGCTGGTGTTTGAACAGCTTGGGCAATTTTGGCTGGCTGGCTTCTTTTTGGTATGTAGCGGCAACGGCACTGCGCCTGGCTCGTTTTAATACACAAGTGATGTATGTCGATAAACGCTATTTTCAGGGCATACCTTGCCCGGCTGCTGCAGCGGTGGTTGCCGGTGCCATAGGCCTTAGTTCTTATTACCAGCCCTTCCCGGCGATAGTCTTGGCCGTCATCATGGGTGCTCTT